>DGNZ01000153.1:0-2924 GCA_002389175.1 Rhodospirillaceae bacterium UBA4479
GTTAGATTTGTCTGACAGTACCGATTTTGTTGCCAGAGCGTTGTTCGAACAGAATTGATCGACGCGGCTTTCAGGTTTAGACAGCAATTAGACATTGCAAACCATACAAAGGCGGATCGGGCAGTGCGGCAATCAGAAAAACCAAACGTCATTCTCATTCTGGCTGACGACATGGGCTTTGCCGATCTGGGCTGTACCGGGTCTGAAATTCAAACCCCGAACATCGATGCGCTCGCACAGGGGGGGGCGATGCTCTCGGCGATGTACAACTGCGCCCGATGCTGTCCGACACGTGCTTCACTGCTGACAGGGCTTTACCCGCACAATGCTGGCGTTGGGCATATGGGGGCTAATTTGGGAACGCCTGCCTACCAAGGCTTTTTGCGCAATGACAGCGCAACGATCGCGGAACACCTCAGGGCTAGTGGTTATGCGACGCTAATGTCCGGAAAATGGCATGTGGCCGGTGACTTTGAGGCCCGCAACGTGGACAGTTGGCGATGTGGAACATCCGACCCCGCACCAGCGCGGTTTTGACCGTTTCTACGGCATCATGGATGGTGCAACGCATTTCTTTTCCCCGCATTACATGCTGGAGGATGACAATCGGATCGAAACTGTCCCCGATGATTTCTACTTTACCGATGCGATCACCGATAAGGCCATCGGCATGATCGAAGGCGCGGTCGAGGATGAAAAGCCATTCTTTTTGTACCTTGCCCACACCGCACCGCACTGGCCGCTCCATGCCCACCCCGAAGACATCGCGCGGTATGATGGGATATATTCCAAGGGCTGGGATCATATCCGCACCGCCCGCCACGAAACAATGAACAGCAGTGGCGTGTTTCAGCGCAGCTGGAACATCTCTCCTCGCGACAACTCTGTGCATGGCTGGGCGCAAGAGGAAAACAAGGATTGGGAGGCCAGCAAAATGGCTACCTATGCGGCGATGGTCGACCGCATGGATCAATCTATCGGAACGCTGATCGCCGCGCTTAAACGGCTGGGGCAGTTTGATAACACGTTGATCATGTTCTTGTCCGATAACGGTGGTTGCGCCGAGTTTATGGCCGAAGATGGTTGGGCTAAATTCTATCCCGATCAAACCCATGACGGCAAACAGATCACCATGGGCAATGTCACAGGCCTACGGCCCGGAGACGCGCAAACCTTCCAGAGCTATGACAAACCTTGGGCCAACGTCTCGAACGTGCCTTTCCGGCTTTATAAGCATTACGTGCATGAGGGAGGCATTTCGACTCCGTTGGTCGTGCATTGGCCCGAAGGCTTCGCACCGCGCAGCGCCGCCCATGCACCCTGCCATGTTGTGGATATTCTACCCACTATTCTTGAAGCCACCGGCGCAGCCTACCAGGCTGAGGTGGGCGGGCATGAAATCCAGCCACTTCAAGGTGAGTCCCTGCTTAGGCTGTTTCAGGGCGCGGACTGGCAGCGCGAACAACCAATCTTTTGGGAACATGAAGGCAATGCAGCCATCCGGCTAGGGCAATTCAAGCTCGTGCGCCTGAACGACCGCCCATGGGAGCTTTATGACATCGAGGCCGACCGCACTGAGTTGACTAACCTTGCAGGGCGCAACCCGAAGCTTGAAACGGATTTAATACGCCAGTACCAGACATGGGCGGACCGCGTGGGCGTATTGGACTGGAACGAGGCTCTGCCAAAACTGCTTCAAGCGTGGAATTTGCAAACCCCCGATGGATGAAATTATGGTCAAGCTGGGTGCTGTCAGAATAATGAGAACCCGCATCAGATTTCTGAAGCAGGTTATATCTACGCGCTCAATAATTGACGTCATTTAGAGAGAGCAGCGGCGCGGTTCAGCTTGAAATTGAGGTGTGAGTAAAGGTGGCGTTCCTGCAGCCCCTCACAGTCAACCTTACCCCACGCCCAGCCCCTGTAACGCCTTAAGCGAACTAGGGCCGTCTCAGCAGGTAAATAGCATTACAGCCAGACAGGTAATCTCTGGCTCTTTTTAAAGTACCTGAATGGAGAGCGTTTTATCATACGGCGAGGTTACAAATTCACCCTGCCCGTCTCAAGAAATTTTGTCTGACAGAAACCCAAGGATAGACAACTTAGGCTGTTTATGCATAAAATGAACACATGTTCAGTTAATGCATAAACAAGTTAAGGCTAGTTAACCATTATCCTGAAGCTTAATTTTGATGGAGAATGAATGATTAATCACATTGGTCAAATTCCAGCAGCTGCCGCACTAAAGTTTTCAAATAAAGATGCTTTAGTGTTCGAAGGAAAAACCTTTTCTTTCAACCAAATCAATGACCTGGTTGAAAGAGCCGCAGGTGGTTTAAGCGATTTGGGCATAGTTCAAGGTGATACAGTAACTTTATATGCTGAAAACTCATGGGAATGGATCGTCAGTTATTACGCTATAGCAAGGCTTGGTGCTGTTATTAATCCGGTCAATACGATGCTGACCCCCAATGAAATTGAATATGTCGTTAAAGATTGTGGTGCAAAAGCAATTATTGCCTCACCAGAAAAAGTAGATGCAATTATACGCGTTAAAAATGTTTCAGATGTCAAAGACATCATCTCGTTTGGCGCCGATGTTGCCAATGGCGCAGTTTCTTTTGATGCGCTGATAGATGCCAATATTTTACCTCCCCAACCTGTGGAAATTGACCCCGCTGCCCTATCGACGATTGGCTATACATCAGGCACGACCGGACATCCAAAAGGTGCGATGCAATCCCACCGTGCCGTGATCACCAACGGCGCCATGACAAGCCAAATTCAGATGCGTGGTGCGAATGATTGTGTCGTAAGTGCGCTACCATGCCCACATGTCTATGCAAATGTGATTATGATGAGCATGATGATGTTTGGCAGTAAACTAGTGCTGCATCGTACCTTTGATGTTGATTTGGCGTTTG
>DGNZ01000153.1:2976-3797 GCA_002389175.1 Rhodospirillaceae bacterium UBA4479
GACGATATTTGACGGCGTACCTGCAATGTACATGTTTATGCTCAATAGCCCAGCGATTAAAAGCGCTAATTTGTCGAGTTTAACACGCTGCTATGTTGGCGGTCAAACTATGCCGGTCGCCACGATGGAGGCAGTTGAAGTAGCCTTCAAAGTGCCTTTGATAGAACTTTGGGGCATGACCGAGATTGCCGGTCTTGGCTCAACACATCCACTTTACGGCAATAACAAGCACGGCTCGATTGGCTGCGCTTTGCCTTATTGCGAACTTCGGATCGCGGATCCAGAAGATGCGGCTAAAACTATGCCACTTGGAGAAGTTGGCGAATTGATGGTCAAAGGCCCTATCGTCATGATGGGCTACTTTAATGATGAAGAAAAAACCCGCGAAACGCTCGAGCCAGATGGTTGGCTTCATACGGGCGATCTGGGCACGATGGATCCAGACGGCTGTGTTTTTATTGTAGATCGAAAGAAAGATATGATCCTGACAGCTGGATATAACGTCTACCCTGCTGAAATCGAGCGCGTTTTAGCCGCACATCCCGCAGTGGCTCTAGCTGCCGTAGGTAAATTACCTGATGAAATCAAAGGGGAAATTGCAAAAGCGTATATTGTTCTGAAAACTGATGCCACCTGTACTGAGGACGAAATTATTACGTTTTGTCATCATAGCCTTGCAGCCTATAAATGTCCCCGTAAGGTGCAATTCGTTGATGACGTGCCTAAAACCAGCACAGGTAAGATTATGCGACGGGCGCTTCATACGCTAGACGCATTAGGCCACTAACAACCTGCTAGGTGCTGTCGGACGAATGAGAACT
>DGNZ01000361.1 GCA_002389175.1 Rhodospirillaceae bacterium UBA4479
CGTGAAGGTAACGACCTTTATCACGAGATGATCGAATCCGGCGTTATTGATCTCGAAGGCGACAACTCAAAAGCTGCCCTGGTTTATGGCCAAATGAACGAGCCTCCTGGCGCACGTGCACGTGTTGCATTGACTGGTCTGACGCAGGCTGAATATTTCCGCGACCAAGAAGGCCAAGACGTGCTGTTCTTCGTCGATAACATTTTCCGCTTCACCCAAGCTGGTTCTGAAGTGTCCGCACTTTTGGGCCGTATCCCATCTGCTGTGGGTTATCAGCCGACGCTGGCTACCGACATGGGAACCATGCAAGAGCGGATTACATCGACCAACAAAGGTTCGATCACGTCCGTGCAGGCCATTTACGTTCCTGCTGATGATTTGACCGATCCAGCACCTGCTACATCATTCGCTCACTTGGATGCGACGACGGTTCTTAGTCGTCAGATTGCAGAACTTGGGATTTATCCTGCGGTTGATCCGCTCGATAGTACGTCTCGTGTTTTGGATCCGCGCGTCATTGGTGAAGAACATTACAACACAGCGACCCAAGTTCAGCAGACTCTGCAGTCCTATAAAAACCTGCAAGATATCATCGCCATCTTGGGCATGGATGAATTATCTGAGGACGATAAGCTGGTTGTTGCTCGTGCACGGAAAATGCAGCGCTTCTTGTCACAACCGTTCCACGTCGCAGAAATCTTTACCGGTACACCTGGTGTACTCGTGTCGCTCGAAGACACCATCAAAGGCTTCAAAGGCATCCTTGAAGGTGATTACGATCACCTGCCAGAAGCAGCCTTCTACATGGTTGGCACGATCGATGAAGCGATTGAAAAAGCTAAGAAACTCGCCGCTGAGGCTGCGTAAGCTAAGCGCCGAAGGAGACGATTATGGCCGATACGGTCGAATTTGAACTGGTTTCACCATCGCGACTTCTAACGTCGCTACCGGTTTCCATGGTTGTTGTACCAGGGGCCGAGGGTGATATCGGTGTGCTTCCAGGTCATTCACCATTGATTTGCACGGTTCGTCCGGGCGTTATCAAGGTGTCCGAAGACGACAAGGTGACGGAACAAATCTTCGTTGCTGGCGGGTTCTGCGAAGTATCGCCAGAGCGTTGCACCGTGTTGTCCGAAGAGGCTATGCACATTGGTGACATCGACGCATCTCAGGCAAGCGAGCGGCTGGCAAATGCTGAACAGGCACTTGCCGATGCTGATGACGCGGACAAAGATAAAGCCGAAGCTGAGCGACGTATCGCAGAAGCAATGGTGGCCGCTGCCGCGTCGGCCTGACCTTAGAACAAATATTTGCTATTAAAGCGCGGTGCTTCGGTACCGCGCTTTTTTTATTTGGAATTTCTATATGCCAGCAATTGAGATTAAATCCGAAAGAATGATGTTAACGCCCTATACCGAGGCTGATCGGGCATTAATGGCATCTGTGCATTGCGACCCCGAAATCATGCAATGGATGAAGGGTAAGCGCGCCCTCACCGCGGATGAAGCAAATGACACGTTCGATCATTATCTGCGTTGCTGGAAACGGGATGATGTCGGGATTTTTGGTGTTCGGTCACAAGCAACAGATGAATTCATAGGCGAATGTGGGTTCTGGTTTCGCGGGGATCGTCCTGGGGCCGCCATGCGCTATCTGTTACGCCCAAAATTTTGGGGACAAGGGTATGGGCGTGAAATGACGATTGCTGCAACTGAGTGGTTATTCACAGAAACAAAAGTTGATACGTTTTGGGCGATTACAAAAGCCAACAACAAAAGTTCAATCGCAATCCTGCGACGATTAGGGGGCATTTTGTCCGACGATGCGTACATGGGTGATGCAGACCTATGGCAATTCGATGTTCCCCGTTCGGCTTGGCTCAATACTAAGCCAGAGAATTCTTAAGCAGGATAAAGACGATGAAAAGACTACAGACGGAGCGGTTGGTACTCCGGCCATATACCGAAACAGATTTTAATGCGTTTTCTAAAATGCACAGCGACCCTGTGCTGAAGGCAAACACACACGCCAAACCCATGAACAGATTGCAGGCGCGTAATCTATTCGAAGGGTATAACGAAGCTTTTTCCAAAGATGGGTTTGGAATGTGGAACGTTCGGCGGCGAGATGATGACCAGTATGCAGGGGAGTGCGGTCTTTGGTATCGCACTGAGCTAGAAGGTTACTCGCTTCGTTATATTCTTCAAAAAGCACAATGGAATCAGGGTTTTAGTATTGAAGCGGTGCGCGCAGTCCTGGCTGACTCATTCACGCAGCACGGCTTGGAGTGCGTCCATGCCATCGCGATGCATCATAATAATCGCTCCGTTCGGGTGTTGGAGCGAGTGGGTTTTAAACAAGTCTCTGATGATTTTCGGAATGTACTTGGATTTAATCGATACAAGCTTACAAACAAGGAATGGTGCGCAGGTTATGCCCTTCCCCCCGCCCGAGGTGTTTCGTAAACTAGGCTCCAGGAGGACCAGATGCGATTATATATTGCGCGTCACGGACAAGCAGTTTCCAAGTCAGAGCACCCAGATCGCCCTTTAAGCGATGAAGGCACGACCGAGGTTAATCGGGTGGCGTCATTCTTGGCGCGAGCGGGCATTCGAACATCGCGCGTGATCCATTCGGAAAAAGTACGCGCCGCTCAAACAGGTGCCATATACGCGAATGTGATCGGGGGGCGTTGCCTTATCGAAGAAGTTCCTGGCCTGAATCCCAATGACGACCCACAGCAGATCGCTGACCTGATGAATTCCAGCCACGCGGATACATTGATCGCCGGACATTTGCCGCATCTTGGCCGCCTGATTTCTCTATTGGTTTCAGGAAATGACGACGGTGCGATGATTTCCCTATCCACGGGAACTGTTGTTTGCCTGGAGCGAAACCAAATCGGTGACAGTTGGTATATGGCCTGGATGATTGATCCTGCCCTTTTGGGATAACGGTTTAAGAGCTACGTAATCGATCAATATCTCGACGCTCGCGTTTCGTCGGTCGCCCGCTGCCGCGTTCCCGTGATGCGACGGGCGCAGGCACATTGGGGTCGGTATCAGATGTTTTTGCAGGTTCTGGGGATAGATCATTGTAGAGTAACTGCGCTTCGGGAGCCGAGCCTCGCCGAGATGAAATAGACATAATTTCGATCACACGAACTCTATCGGCTTTAACAAAAGTCAGAACATCTCCAACTTTCACAGCGCGATTGGCTTTGCTGATGCGTTCTGAATTGACGCGTATCTTACCTGCTGTGACTTGCGTCTGCGCCAATGTCCGGGTTTTGAAAAACCGTGCATGCCACAGCCACTTATCGATACGAATGCTTGCGAAGAGATCTTCAGTCACGAAGCATCAGTTCCTGTAGCTTTGCGAATGGTGAATCCGGGTCGAAAGTCTGTGCTGGCGCCTTAGTTTTTCCTGTTTTTTCTTTAGAAGCTTCTTTCTTCTTTCCTGGTCGGATCGGAATGTATTTGTCGACCTTGATAGTTTCTTCAACGCCTTCAGGATTGGTAGCCTTGGCCTTGCGTTGAACACGTTTGAAACCCAATGCTTTTAAAACGTTTGGTAGTTCAGCATTGCTGGCCCCAATCATCGACGTTAATTCCGCCGTTGGCTCGAACGGCCCATTCTTGGCCATCAACCATGCTTTCGACGTCAGGCGTTCGGCCATATCAATACGAATAGCAAGGGGGCCCAAGATACGGTATCCGCAAGCTTCCAGAAATGCCCGGTCCGTTGTTTTGGTTACCGGAATAGATACGCGCCCCGCATCTGGCAGGGTGGGGACCGATGTTCGATCATCCGCTAGCGCCCATAGTAAGGCGCGCCATTTTATGCCTTCGGGTTTCAAGACGGCGGGCAGAAATGCCATATCTCGGCCCAACCGCACTCCAAGCTTCCTCAGGTGTTTGCGGTCATCGCGAGTTAGCGCATCAATTTGAGCCGCAGCATCTCCGCGCCAAAGCGATCCTAAACCTTCGCGTAATTGAAACGAGAGGCCACGGGCCGCACCTTTTAATGATGGATCATCCAGTCGGAGGAGCCCGGAAAAAACAGTATCTATTTTTTTCTTCAACCAAGTTGTTAGACGTAAGTGCACGACGTCTCGGTCATGGGGCTCAAGAATATCATCGGTAATCACCGTAACGTCTGGTGACAAAACTGATGCACCTTTGCTGAAGCGGGCTATTGGCGCGCCTTCCCAAAGAATGTGTGGCATTTGTTGATTGTTGGGGGCTTCAAATGAGAAAGCGGAATCTGGCGCGTCATTAATATGGCGGGTAACCCGAACAACTTCAGTGCGAATGGCCCGAATGGCCGCGTTGGCAACTGACCGACCTGCATCCCCTTCAATCACGTCTTCAAACGTGAACCGCAAACCATTCAGTTGGCCGATGTGCTCGCCTTCAATCAGGACTTCACCGTTAGGCCGAACTGCTACAGCAAGGTCATCGCTGTCTTTTAACTTTGAAACCAGTACGGACGTTTTGCGATCGACGAAGCGCTGGGTCAATCGCTCGTGCAGGGCATCAGACAGGCGGTCTTCTATCGCTCTGGTCCGTTCCTGCCAATGTAACGAGTCGCTAACCCAATCGGTGCGGAATGACACATACGTCCAGGTTCGGACTCCGGCAATCCGTGCAATCAGCGTGTCGATGTCACCGTCAACACGATCTAGACGTGTTACATGATTGGACATCCAATCAACGGGGAGACACTGATCTTTTGAAGTCAGGTGTTTGTATATGGATAACGCCAGATTGGCGTGGGCATCGCTCATAACGCCCCGGAAGTCTGGAATTTGGCAGACATCCCATAACAATTGAACTTGATCGACTGTTGTTGCCGTCGACAGCACACCATCATCTTGGCGCAGGCGATCCAAAATCACTTCGTCATCTGCGATGCGCGCTTTCTTCAAGCCACTTACGGGGGGGCGCTGTTTCAGACTGGTTCGAAGCGTGTCGATGGATCGCAAATCTAAATCATTATTGCGCCAGAAAATATGCTGCAACGGGTCAAAACGGTGTTCTTCGATGCGCTCGGCAATGTCCTCATCCAGCGTGCCTGCCTCGGCAGTGGTGCCAAACGTACCATCATTCATATGCCGTCCAGCCCGGCCAGCAGCCTGTGCAAGTTCTGACGGCCCAAGTGGGCGGACAATCCGCCCATCAAATTTCTTTAAATTCGCAAAAGCCACATGATAGATATCCATGTTCAAGCCCATGCCGATGGCATCGGTGGCCACAAGGTAGTCAACCTCGCCAGCTTGATACATTCCGACCTGCGCATTTCGGGTTCGTGGGCTAAGTGCGCCAAGCACAACAGCCGCACCCCCCCGTTGTCGACGGATCAGTTCGGCAAGTGCATACACATCATTTGCCGTAAAGGTCACAATAGCTGATCGATTGGGCAGGCGACTGACTTTCTTTGGACCCGTGTGGGTTAGCACCGAAAAACGGGGGCGTGTGACGATATCCGCATCTGGGACCAATTGATTAATAAGTGGGCGAATGGTCTCCGCGCCTAAGAACATGGTTTCAGATCGGCCACGTGCATAGAGCAGACGGTCGGTGAAAACATGGCCGCGGTCGGGGTCGGCGCACATTTGAATTTCATCGATTCCAATGAAGGCGACATCTTTTTCCAACGGCATCGATTCGACAGTGCAGAGATACCATCTGGCATCTTTGGGCACGATCTTCTCTTCGCCCGTGATCAGGGCCACCTGATCGGGTCCTTTTTGGGCCACGGCGCGGTCATAGTTCTCGCGCGCAAGAAGGCGCAATGGGAATCCCATAATACCCGACGAATGGCCGAGCATACGGCTCATCGCGTAATGGGTCTTCCCAGTGTTGGTAGGTCCCAAGACGGCGTTAATTTGCGCGCTATCGTTGAGGTCGTTTGGCATATAATGACACTGGCGGGAACGGGCGCGAATATCAACCCTCGGATTGAGTGTGACGCTTAACGCCATCAACTGTCATATTCGATTGATTGCGGTGGCCGTTCTTTACGCTAAAGTAACGCCGCAGAACAGTTGGGTAGCACAACATGCGAATCCTTGTAGTAGATGATGATAAATTTGCGATGCGGGCGATGGCTCGGCCACTGCGTATGGCTGGATACGAAGTCGTTGAGGCGATGAAACCAGAGCAAGTTATCAAAGCCGCCGAAGCGGGGCAGTTTAAAATCGCGATTGTTGATATTTTCATCCCAGGGATGGGTGGCATTGAAATGATTCAACGTATCCGTGCCAGCAGCCCAGCCTGTAAAATCGTTGCTGTCAGTGCTGGTTACGCAGATATGCCGGGTAGCGATGCGATCCAAGCGGCCATCAAAATTGGCGCTGATCTTGGCTATATTAAACCCGTCGATATGGATGCGTTGCTTAAAAACATTCGCGACTGGAAAGATCAGGCTTAAATTTACGATTTTAGGGGCCTGATGGCCCGTTCCATGAGTGCCAAGGGGTTGCGAACCCCACAAAATCAACACATATCGAAGCATCTGAAGCCGCGTGGGGAACGCGGCTCGTCATGTGAATTTAAGGGGTAGTAAGACCAATGAGTAAGGAAACGTTTTCATTCCAGGCCGAAGTCGGAAAAATTCTCGATATCGTCGCCCACTCTTTGTACAGCCAAAAAGAAGTGTTCTTGCGGGAACTGATCTCAAACGCATCCGATGCGTGTGACAAACTCCGCTATCGCAGTTTGACTGAGCCGAACCTTTTAGATGATGGCGGCGAGTTCAAAATCGAGATCGCTATCGATTCAAAAGCCAAAACCCTGCGCATCTCTGATAATGGGATTGGCATGGACAAGGACGACTTGGTGGATGCGCTGGGCACCATCGCAAAATCCGGCACGCAGGCTTTCATGGAAGGTTTGGCCGATGCCGAAAAGGGCAGCGATGAAGCAACTCTGGACCTTATCGGCCAGTTTGGTGTCGGTTTTTACAGTGCCTTTATGGTTGGTGATAAGATCGAAGTCGTGACCCGAAAAGCGGGCAGCGATCAGGCTTGGCGTTGGACATCTGACGGCAAAGGATCGTTTGAGATCGAAGATGCCACGCGCGAAACACATGGCACCGATGTCATCGTTCATATCCGCAAAGATCAAAAAGAATATCTAGAACAAATGCGTGTCGAAAACGTGGTCAAAACGTATTCCGACCACATCGCGCAACCTGTGATCTTAAAAGCGTCTAAGAAAGACGAAGAAGATAAGACTCTCAACAGTGCGTCCGCGCTATGGACCCGCGAGAAACGCGATATCTCGGATGAACAATATACAGAATTCTATCATCACGTCGGCATGGCGTTTGATGACCCATGGCTGACGATCCACAACAAAGTCGAGGGGATGGTCAGCTATACCAATCTGTTGTTTGTGCCGTCCTCGCGCCCGTTTGATCTGTTTCATCCGGAACGCAAAGGGCAGCTTAAACTTTATGTGAAGCGGGTATTCATTACAGATGATTGCGAAGCCTTGGTGCCGCCTTATCTGCGTTTTGTGAAGGGTGTCGTGGATAGTGAAGACATTGACCTGAATGTCAGCCGCGAGATGCTGCAGCATAATCCAGCGGTCGCAAAAATTCGCAAAGCCCTGGTCAAACGGGTTCTGGGTGA
>DGNZ01000203.1 GCA_002389175.1 Rhodospirillaceae bacterium UBA4479
CGTGCTCTTGAGCGCGATGGCGGTCGGCGTTTAGAGGGCGCCGTCGGCAATTTATGGTGGGATCGCCGAGCGCTTCGCTATGATGCGCTACAAAATAATAGAGATAGGGTAGTGCCATGATTCGCTCGGTCTCAGAAAGCTTTATAGGAAAGGTTGATGGATTTATTGCGTTGTTGGTCTTGGCCTCTATCGTAGGTTGTAGTTTTCAGTCAAATCAAATCAATTTTCTTCGATCCTTAATTGCTGAGGATAACCTTAGCGCTGTCGCCGAGTGGGAGTTTCAAGACAGTCGGCAAAGGAAGAAGCTAATACCCATCTCTGATGGCAATATGACACTGTTTACGGATGGTGGTGATTTGCTGTTTAAATTCGACGGTTGGCATATTATTGAAATACGTGGCTACAGGGCCCTCGAAGAGCCTGCATCGGTTGATTTTGTAACTTTTGGATATCATTTAGTTGCTGAGCTGCCAAAAAAATATGACCTATGGAACGGGCGACCTAGCGAAGCACCTGACCTCAATCGAGCTGAGCGACGCTATGCGGTGATTTGTTCTAGCTGGCAGCGTATTCCAGAGGTCAACGGCACTCACTTGGTTCAGCAATGCTTGCTGGAAGGAAATATGGCATTTTCAAATGGTATCGACTTAGATCGATCTGGTAACATAGTTAGAATCCAATCGGTTCTTGGTTCGTCGGGAAGGAATTTCGAAATTTTTTTGAATACTCGGTCATAAGCATGCCGATAGAAGCAGTCTGGGCGCGCGCTGGCTCAAAGAGGGTCATCGGTTACGGTGTTTCGTTTCTCGGATCGAATGAGCCGGATCTCGGCGGTAACTTTCGAGAAGCAAGTGAGCGAGCAAGCGTTTAAAATGGGTTCCGTTTTTTAAAAACAACTCGTTGAGGAAGATAAAATGATTTCATGCAAGGTTAGTCGAGCGAAGTTCGTTCGCTACGGGTCCCGCTTAGTTTATAGTATGACCTTTGCTGTCTTGGCCGCAGGGGGGGTGATCGTCGATTCTCATGCTGCACCTAGTTTGTCTCCATCAATGCTAAAACAAATTCAAAAGCTGTCTCCAACTGAACAGCGTGATTTGGCGAAGCAGTACGGGGTTACGTTACCCACTTCGATGGCGTGGGAAGGCGCTGAGAGCCAGGAACCGCTTCCCCTGCCGTTGAAACAAAACGTTTTGGACGATTTGATTGACCCGGAATTGGATCAAGCATCGTGGGTAATCGATAGGGGGGCGTCAGAAGAAGAACCGTTAGCTAGATTCGGCTCGCAACTTTTTTCAGGAGATCTTGAAACCTATGCGCCGAGTGATATGACGCTAGTGCCATCGGATTATATGTTGGGGCCAGGCGACGAGTTGAGTGTTCGAGTTTTCGGTAAAGATGCTATGGAGGCTATAGTTGAGGTAAACCTAGCTGGTCAGATCACGTTGCCGAACGTTGGTTCTATCTCGCTGCTTGGATTGAGTTTTGAAGAAGCTAGGCGCGTCGTATCGCAGCATGTCAAGAGGAGGCTGATGGGAAGTGATGTCGTGACCTCTTTGGCAAAACTACGACAAATTAGTATTTTCCTTGCCGGCGAGGTCAATGCGCCTGGTAACTACAACGTTTCAGCGCTCACGAGTATCTCACAAGCATTGTATTTATCGGGGGGCTTGACGGACATTGGTTCCTACCGAGAAATTCAGGTGCGCAGAAAGGACTCCGTTGTAGCCCGGTTCGATTTGTATGACCTGCTGCTGCAGGGGCGTAGAACGGATGACATCACACTTCAATCAGGGGACGTTGTTTTTGTTCCAGTGGTCGACGGTATTGTTGCTATTGAAGGCGCTATTCGGAGGCCTGGACGATACGACCTTAAAGAGAACGAAACCTTCGTTGATTTAATTGCCATCGCTGGGGGGTTCGCCGCGAATGCATTTCAGCAATCTACGACGATTCAGCGGCATGACTCGATTAGAGGGTTTCCGAGCGTCCTCACGGTCAGCGATCCAAATAGCAAAATAATTTTGCATGATGGTGATGTGCTGGTTGTCCGGGAGGGAACAACGGAGCTTGGTAACACAGTTGAGTTGTTGGGGGCAGTCGTTCGTCCGGGGCTCTATGAGTTCTCAATTGGTGCAAGAGTGAGTGACTTCCTGGGTGCTGTCGGCCGAGATGTGCTGAGCAATGCCGATCTGGCAGTAGGGTTGATCGTTCGTAGGGTTAATTCACGGTTAGATATAGAGGTCCTGGCTTTTGACCTTGTGGCAGTAACACAAGAGCCTGGCGGAGAAAGAGACCTCCTACTACAGTCTTTTGATAAAATTGTAGTGTTGCCGATACCAAAGATTTTTAAAGACATAGAATCAAATGTGATGTCAAAGACTGAGCGAGGCGAAAAGACTTCAAAGTTCTATGACGAAGGTACGGCTTTAGTAAGCGCTCAAGAGCGCATACTATCGCGTAAGAGTTTGCTCAAGCCCATCATCGAAAAGCTGCGCGCCCAAGCAGGTTCGGGTCAATCCGTAGCCTTGGTGAAGGTTCAAGGTGCCGTCAAGGAGCCAGGAGAATATCCCCTCATAGCGGGTGGTGGGTTAGGGTTTCTAGTGGAGTTAGCGGGTGGGCTAGAAGACGGCGCATATCAGAAAGCCATAGAGGTTAGAAGAATAAAAACAACGGATGAAGGCGCCTTCATTGAGATTTTCACTGTGGATCTAAGAGATGATTCAAAGCTGGAGTTGGAAAGTCGTGACGTTATTCGAATCAATTATCTCCCTGATTGGAACCCTGATGAGACCGTTGAGTTGAGTGGCGAAGTTCGCTTTCCAGGTAACTATGCTCTCCGGGAAGGCGAGACTATTGGGTCGATCTTAAGACGTGCTGGTGGGTTCTCGGACAAAGCCTTTCCTGAAGCAACTCGCTTTACGTCGCTTGCCACTAAGGAGCTCCAACAGGTCAACGTTCGAATGCTTATTGAGCGGTTTGAAAGAGAGCAATCGAGTCGTAGAAGCGTAGGCGAGGTTGATGAGGGCTCAAGATTAATAGAGGAAGGTTATGCATCGAGCATCATTGACTCTTTTCAGGGTAGGCTGATTATTGATATACAGAGCATTTTGGCAG
>DGNZ01000048.1 GCA_002389175.1 Rhodospirillaceae bacterium UBA4479
GAGCTTTGCGGAGTATGCCATTCTGGTCGCCGAGGGTCAGGCCCAGGCGCCTACGCCAATTGGCTCCCTATTTGACCATCCCCCCCCGGCGTTGCAGTCATATTTGGGGCGGCGGGCCCCTTGAGCCCATAAGAAAACGCGCCCCCTAGGAGGCGCGTTTTCTGTATCAAAAGACTTAGTCTTTTCTATATTTTATGGGCCGCCAGAGCGCCTTATTGGCGAAGTACAACAGTAGGGTCAGAAAACCCAAGATCAAAACACCAACCGCGCCGGCACGCTTGCGATCGTTCAGTTTTGGCTCAGCTGTCCACATTAGGAAGGCTGAGATGTCCTCAGCGAGATGTTGCAGGTCATTTGGATAACCGTCTTCGAACTCAACGTACTCGTCCTCCAATGGAGGGCCCATTGAGATCCATCCACCTGGATAAGCAGTATTTTCGTAAAGAGTAACGCCTGCAGAAGTCTTTTCTTCGCCTGTGTAGCTTGTCAATAATGACAGAATATATTCAGACCCGCCCATGCCTTTAATCAATTGGTTTATGCCTGTCCCGGCTGGACCGTGAAAGCCTGCTCGGGCTTTTGCCATAAGAGATAGGTCTGGAGCATTGGCGTTTCCGCCCTTTGGAAAATGATCTGCGGGCACTGCTTCGCGATAGTCGCCCTCACCATCATTCAATGACGCATCCCAAACTTCGATGAAATCAGATGCATAGGCACGAACTTCATTTTTGCTCAAATGCGGCCCGCCTTCATCACCTAAAGAGCGAATTGGCACAAATTTCATGCCGTGGCATGAGGAGCACACTTCAGTGTAGATTTTAAGGCCTCGCCGCAGTTGATCTTGGTCGTAGGACCCAAATGGACCCTCAAAAGAGAAGGCGTGGTCTTTAACATAACCTTCACTACCGGCAGCCTGCACTCCGCCAGTGGCGAGGAGCAAAGCCATTGTGAGACCTGTTGTGAGTTTCTTGAACATATTTAGTTACCTTCTCACTCTGCCGGGTTGGCAGCTCTGGCTACCCCGACTGTGCCGAGTTTGGCATTGAAGTCATCTTCGATAGTTGCAGGTGGAGCTGATGGTTTTTCCAGAACGCCCAACAACGGTAATATAACCAAAAAGTAAGCAAACCAGTAGGTCGCTCCAATCAAAGACAACGAGGCATACGGTTCTTCTGCTGGACGGGCGCCGAGCCACATTAAGAAGATGAAATCCGCAACTAAGATGCCAAACCACCATTTAAACATGGGGCGATAGCGACCGGAGCGTATGCTGGAGGTGTCAAGCCATGGCGCAAGCGCCATAACGGCAATTGCACCAAACATGGCCAAAACGCCAAAGAATTTCGCATCGATTATCCCACCTGTTACAAAGCTTGCGATCTGAACGACCCAGACTTCTGAAGTGAAAGCTCGAAGAATGGCGTAGAATGGTAGATAATACCATTCAGGAACGATGTGCGCAGGTGTTACCAGCGCGTTTGCCTCTATATAGTTGTCCGGATGCCCCAGATAGTTTGGCATGAAGCCAACAATCGCCATGAACACCGTCATGATCACGCCAAGGGCGAAGAGATCCTTGACAACAAAGTAGGGCCAGAAGGGTAAAGTGTCTTTTTCAGCTTCGGCTTTCGAACCTCGGCGTACTTCAACCCCCGTTGGATTGTTGTTGCCGGTTGTGTGAAACGCCCAAATGTGAACGATAACTAGACCCGCAATCAAAAATGGCAGGAGATAGTGCAAGCTGAAGAAACGGTTCAAAGCTGGTTGACCCACCGCACTTGCGCCCAGTAACCAAGTTTGCAACGTTTCACCAACAAAGGGGATTGCGCCAAAAAGGCCCGTGATTACAGCTGTACCATGGAAGGACATTTGCCCCCAAGGTAAAACATATCCCAAAAAGCCTGTAGCCATCATCAACAGATAAATCAGCATACCAATGATCCATGTGATTTCACGCGGGGCTTTATAGCTGCCGTAGTAGAGACCACGGAACATATGGGCATAAACCGCTATAAAGAATAAAGACGCGCCATTCATGTGGAAATAACGAATCATATGGCCACCATTCACGTCGCGCATGATATGCTCAATGGAGGCAAAGGCCAGATCGACATGCGGAGTGTAATGCATTACCAGAACGACGCCTGTGACAATTTGCATGGCCAGGCAGAACGTCAAAACAATACCCCAAATCCACATCCAGTTGAGATTCTTCGGAGTGGGGATCATTAAGGTGTCATGCAAAAGACCAATTATCGGCAGACGGGAGTTGATTGCTTTTGCGGTCTTGGACTTTGGTTCGTAGTGATCGTGTGGAATGCTGCCCATTATGCGTTCTCCTTACCAATGACAAGTTCAGTTTCTCCGTCGAAACGGGCCACTGGAACCAACAGGTTTTCCGGGGCTGGACCTTTACGAATGCGTCCAGCTGTATCGTAATGAGACCCGTGACAGGGGCAGAACCAACCGCCAAACTCACCGGCGCCATCTCCTAAAGGCACGCAGCCCAAGTGGGTGCAAACTCCCAGCATCACCAACCATTCGCCGTTTTCGTCAAGCGCGCGGTTTTCATCAGTGGCGGAAAGATCTGGACTGTTATCATTGCGACCATTGCTGTCGATTAAATCTTCCATATCTACGGCACGCGCAGCTTCAATTTCGCTGTTGGTACGACGCCGAATGAATACAGGCTTACCTTGCCACAGGACAGTAATCTGCGTGCCAGGTTCAACGTCAGCCACGTCTACGCGGATTGCGGCCAATGCCAGCACATCCGCAGAGGGGTTCATCTGATTGACCAAGGGCCAAACTGCCGCGCCCGCTGCTACTGCGCCTGCACCTGCCGTCGCGTAGTAGAGAAAATCTCTACGGGTGCCTTCGTGTTCATCTGTATGTGCCACGAGGTTCCTCCAAGTTAACTGCCAGTAATGACTGGCTCAAAGACTCGGACCCCACAGAAGTAGAGTCACTCGAAGCGCTAAGTAGCTCAGCCATAGCCCCACGTCCAGCGGACATTCGGGCGCAGTCTGCAAGGTGCGAATTTGCCGCATTTAAGCGACAATTTCCAAAAGTTGATTGGGTGGGTTTGACGGTACCTTCTGAGTGATGCGCTCGAAGCGTTGAGGGAGGCAGAAATTACCCGTCGAAATGTGTGTCCTGAAAGCTGGAGCGTTTTGAGAAGTCTGCAAACCAAACCGCCAGCGCGTCATGTCCTTGCCGCCAATTGCGCGCATCATGGCGCAGATCCAGATAGCCCAATGCGCAGGCAATGCTGATATGCGCCATAGTGAGCGGGCCGTTCAGCAGATCCATCCATTGGCGTTGCAAGGCATGGCAACCGCCCATGACTTTGGCCCATTGGGCCTCGGTCCACTCGGTGCTGACCTTTTCTTCTGGACGTAAACGCAGCTCATAGGAGATGCTCACGGCACTATCCATCATGGAATCGCCCGTGGCCTCAACTGTGAGTACATCCCAAAGCCCGGTCTCTGGATACAGCCCGGCGGAGGCTTTTGCGTCCAAATAACGTGTGATTACGCGGCTATCATATAGCGCAGGTCCATCGGCGCGACTCAAAGAGGGGATACGCCCGGTCGGATTGGCGGCCTTGGCCTGTTCATTGACCTGAAAGGGGGAGGTCGCGATGCTCACCTCTTCTACATCTTTCAGCTGGTTGGTCTCGCGCAACACAACCCGAACTTT
>DGNZ01000182.1 GCA_002389175.1 Rhodospirillaceae bacterium UBA4479
CGCGGCCCGAGCAAAGCTAACCAATGCTGATTAGGCTCAGGCAACGCCAGCAATAGTTCGACAATACGAGGTCCAATGCCCACGGCCCTCGATTCCTGGTCCACGGGCCTAGGCAAGATGGTTAAGGAACCCTGGGCTAGGTTTCCTGTAATAGAATGGGGGTATTTTGTCATACGGCGAGGCTACGAAACCGCCCTCTCCGTCTCAAGTTAGTTTTGTCTGACAGTACCATCCGCAGGATTCTTAGGCGCAGAATAATTGCTAAAAATTTCCCCAAAATGAAATACTTTTCCTGAGGATTGAAGGCTTGTCACTTTCTGCGTATTATTTTGGGTAACATTTAGATTCACGGCTGTGCGTGAGGCGAAGGCAAATAGAATGTGCGGAATTGTAGGCTTGTTCCTAAAAGACAAGGCGCTTGAACCAAAGTTGGGCGAGTTGCTGACCTCTATGTTGATTACCATGACGGATCGCGGACCGGACAGTGCTGGTATTGCGATTTATGGCGGCGAAATATCGGAGCACACAAAAATGACTGTGCAATCCGATGCGCCGGATGCTGCGTTTCAAGGCTTGGACAAGACTCTGACTAAAGCCCTAGGTGTCCAGGTCAACATGACCGTACTGAGCACGCATGCGATCCTCGAAATCCCCCAAGGCGAAACGGAAGCCGCGCGCGCTGCCATTGACCGTCTTGATCGTGGTATCCGTGTAATGAGCCAGGGTGCCTCTCTTGAGATTTTCAAGGAAGTCGGCCTTCCGCGGGATGTCGCCGCGCGTTTTAACATCTCTGAGATGTCAGGCACCCACGGCGTCGGGCACACGCGCATGGCCACGGAATCTGCTGTGACGACGATGGGGGCGCACCCGTTCAATACCGGCGGGGATCAATGTCTTGTGCACAATGGATCTTTGTCGAATCACAACTCCTTGCGCCGCCAACTACGCCGTGACGGCGTGCACATCGAAACCGAAAACGACACCGAAGTCGGAGCCGCTTACCTCACATGGCGGATGCAGAACGGAGCGAGCTTGGGTGAAGCCTTGGAAGGGGCACTTAAGGATTTGGACGGGTTTTTCACTTTCGTGGTCGGTACCAAAGACGGCTTTGGTGTGGTGCGCGATCCGATTGCCTGCAAACCTGCTGTCATGGCGGAGACCGATCAATACGTAGCCTTCGGGTCAGAGTACCGCGCGCTTGTGGACCTGCCCGGCATCGAGCAGGCCCGCGTTTGGGAACCCGAACCTGCCACCGTCTACTTCTGGAGCCATGATGATGCTCCGACCAACTTCGGTGAGGCCCCTTTGCATGCGAACAATTGATCTCTCCGATGTAGGTTTGCGCGAAACCAACCAGCAGCTGCATGCGCAAGCGAGCGACACCAATCAAACCAAGTGGGACATCATAAATCCGCGCGGCGCTCATGCGATTGCCTGCGGTCTAGACGCCCCGATTGAGGTCACAGTAAAAGGTTCAACCGGATATTATTGCGGGGGGATGAACCAGCAGGCAAGCATTCATATTGAAGGTTCTGCCGGTCCCGGTACGGGAGAAAACATCATGTCCGGCAAGATTGTGATTGACGGGGATGCCAGCCAATACCTAGGTGCCACGGGTCACGGCGGGCTGATCGTGGTCAAGGGCAATGCCTCCTCACGCTGCGGGATTTCCATGAAAGGCGTGAACATCGTCGTTGCGGGCAACATTGGCCATATGGCTGCGTTTATGGGCCAATCAGGCAATATCATCGTCTGTGGTGATGCTGGCGATGCGCTTGGAGACAGTTGCTATGAGGCGCGATTTTTCGTGCGCGGTACGGTCAAATCACTCGGCACCGATTGCACGGAAAAGGAAATGCGCCCCGAACATCTGATCCTCCTGCAAGGACTTCTGGATCAGGCGGGCATTGACGCTGACCCATCCGAGTTTACCCGCTATGGCTCTGCCCGTACTCTTTACAACTTTGATGTCGACAACGCTGGCGCGTATTAAGGATACCCAAAATGGATGATCAAAAACCAAAGGGTATTCCCCAGACCACACCGCGTCAGTCCGCGACGTTCACCCAAGATGTAAACAGCGACATCCGCCGCGCGGCCGCAACCGGCATCTATGACATTCGAGGGGGTGGCGCGAAACGCAGGGTGCCGTCGTTTGACGACCTGCTGTTCATGGGCGCGTCGATTTCGCGGTACCCACTAGAAGGGTATCGCGAAAAATGCGATACGAACGTTACAATTGGGGCGTTGAACGCCCAAAACCCCATCGAACTTGATATCCCGATCACCATCGCGGGCATGTCCTTTGGGGCGCTGTCGGGTCCAGCTAAAGAGGCCTTGGGGCGTGGTGCAAATGCCGCAGGTACCTCAACCACCACAGGCGATGGCGGCATGACGCCGGAAGAACGCGGGCACTCGGCCAAGCTGGTCTATCAATACTTGCCTTCGCGCTACGGCATGAACCCCGATGACCTGCGCAAAGCGGACGCAATTGAGATCGTCGTAGGCCAAGGCGCCAAACCCGGTGGCGGCGGGATGTTGCTTGGTCAAAAAATCACTGACCGCGTGGCCGAGATGCGCAATCTTCCTAAGGGCATCGATCAACGTTCTGCCTGCCGCCACCCTGACTGGACAGGTCCTGATGATCT
>DGNZ01000255.1 GCA_002389175.1 Rhodospirillaceae bacterium UBA4479
CCATCGGCATACTGTGGCAGCGTTTCCGCCATCAGCTTGGCCCCCATCATGGCCAAGCGGTCATGCAGGGTTTCACCCGTCTCGTCTGGTGAAATCGGTGTTTTCGCCTCGGCCAGCACGGCCCCTGTATCCAGTCCCGCATCCATCTTCATAATGGACACGCCGGTTTCCGCATCGCCCGCCAAGATCGCGCGCTGGATCGGTGCCGCGCCGCGCCACCGGGGCAGGATCGACGCGTGCACGTTCAAACATCCCAATCGGGGGGCATCCAAAATCGGCTGTGGCAGGATCAGTCCATAGGCAACCACGATCGCCACATCCAGTTTCAAATCACGAAACTCTTGCTGAGCGTCTTCGTCCTTCAGGCTTTTAGGTGTGCGGACGGGGATACCATGTTTCACAGCCTCGGCATGAACGGGGCAAAGGCGTTCTTTTTGGCCACGACCTGCGGGACGAGGCGGCTGCGCATAGACGCACACAACATCATGCCCGGCGTCGATCAACGCGCGCAATGTGCCGTTCGAAAAATCAGGACTGCCCATAAAGGCAATCCGCAGGGGATGTGAAGTAACTGCGGCGCTCACGCGTTCACTTCGGCGAGTTTTTTCGCCTTGGTGAGTTTGCGCAGGATCATGTTTCGTTTCAGCGCCGACACATGATCGACAAACAAAATACCGTCCAGATGATCAATTTCATGCTGGATGCATGTGGCCAACAAGCCGTCGGCATCGATCTCGCGGATTTCATTGTCCCGGTCCAGATACCGCACCCGGATCGCATCGGGACGCACCACGTCGGCATAATGTTCGGGCAGCGACAGACACCCTTCTTCGTGAATGCGGTCTTCGTCCGCGACACCTACGATCTGCGGATTGGCCAGGCACATTGGCTGCGGGTCTTCATCCGTGCGCGCCACATCGACCACGATCACGCGACGGTCGTCACCGACCTGCGGGGCAGCCAACCCAATGCCGTTGGAGGCGTACATGGATTCCAGCATATCGTCCATAAACTGGCGCACGTCGTCATCGACGGCATCAATAGGCTTGGCCTTGATCTTCAAACGCGGATCGGGTGCAACGATAACGGGCAGTACAGTCATGGTGTCTCAATCATACTAAAGAATTCTTGTGGGGAAATAAGCACTTGGCATCGGAACGTCAAGAAATCACACTTTCGTAAATTCGTTAAGGGGGCACACATTGGACGCATACCAAGGTATTCTGGGGATTATTGCCTTTCCATTGATCGCATGGATCATCAGTGAAAATCGCGCTGATGTTGATAAACGCGCCCTGATCGTGGGCCTCGTCATCCAATTGGCATTGGCTGCGGTGTTGTTGGGAATCCCCGGTGTACGCAAGGTTTTTCTGGCGCTCAACGCGGTCGTTACCGGATTGATGGACGCGACGCGGACGGGCACATCCTTTGTCTTTGGCTATCTCGGCGGCGGGCCGTTGCCGTTCGCAGAAACCGCCCCCGGTGCATCGTTTAACCTGGCATTCCAGGCCCTGCCGCTGATCCTTGTCGTCAGTGCCTTATCGGGCCTGCTGTTTCACTGGCGGGTGTTACCGATGATCGTCAAAGGGGCGGCGTGGGCGCTGGGTCGCAGTTTCAACATCGGCGGTGCACTCGGTATCGGCGTCGCGGCCAACGTATTCATTGGCATGGTCGAAAGCCCGATCCTGGTCCGGCCATACCTGCGAAATTTGGGACGTGGCGAACTGTTTGTGATGATGACGGCGGGGATGGCGACCATCGCCGGGACCGTCATGGTGCTGTACGCATCGATTTTAGAGCCCACCATCCCCGGCGCGCTCGGCCATATCCTGACCGCATCGATCTTGAGCGCCCCCGCCGCCATCACCATCGCGCAGTTGATGGTGCCGCTGGGCGAACCGACGCCGGGAGACATCGACCTGCCCAACGATGGCAACGCCATGGCCGCGATCACACGGGGCACCATGGACGGGGTCAAACTGCTGATTAATGTGATCGCCTTGCTGGTGGTTGCGGTCGCCCTGGTTGCACTGGTTAATGCGCTACTGGGATTGTTACCCGATATCGCAGGCACCGCGCTGACGTTAGAGCGCATGCTGGGCTGGCTCATGGCCCCCATCGCATTTCTGATGGGCATCCCCTGGGCCGAGGCGAACACGGCGGGCGGCCTGCTCGGCATCAAGATCGTCCTCAACGAATTCCTGGCCTACTTGCAGCTTTCGGGCACGCCTGCGGATGCGCTCTCGGACCGCAGCCGATTTATCATGACGTATGCGCTGTGTGGGTTCGCCAACTTTGGCAGCTTGGGGATCATGATCGGCGGGCTGGTCACCATGTGCCCGGAACGCCGCGACGACATCATCGCACTTGGCGGTCGGACGATGGTTTCTGGAACCCTCGCCGTGTGTTTGACCGGGGCCGTGGCCGGATTGTTTTTTTAGGCCTCAATTTCACTTAAGCCATTGATTTATAAGGCATATTATAACAATGGGTTTGTTCCGCAAAAATGCCCCATAATTTCACACTTATAACGCGTAAATACTTCAGTCTGATGTAATCAACGCCGCACCCGAACCCGGTACGTCAGCTCGGTTTCGCCCTTGGCAGCCACAGCAACGATCCACTTGGCTGCCGATCCATCGCGTGTATGGCCCTGGCTTTGTTCGATGATTTGCCAGTCGCCGGGGATGCTTTCGAACACATCGACCATCGCTGATTTTTCGCCGCCGTTCTTAATCGTCAGCGTCACAGCCGCCTCGGTCGTGCGCTCGCCCAGTTTATTGAAATCGGTTTGCGTGCGCGCCACCGTGACGTTAAAGGCACGGCCCAGGTTCAATTCCAGATCATTGCCGACCGGCGTGTTGGCGATATTGTCTTCGCCGATGAACCGCAGCACGCCACCGCCATCGCGGACATAGGCGCGGACCAACCCACCCGGCAACGGTTCTGCGATGGCGTTTTTATGCTCACCCTCCATCTTGACCGAAAGGGCAACCGGTGTTGGTTGGCGGAACCCCTGGACACGGCCATAGACCTGCGGCGATCCGCGGTACGTCAGCACCCGTTTGACCGGAATATCATCGCGCCCCAACAAGCGCAGCTGTTTGGTTTCCTTGTCCTTAATCGTTACCGATCCGGGCAGGTGATAAACATGAAACGCCGACAGTTCCTGGCGCTGTGGCATTTGCGGGGCATCGGCAGCCATTGATTCCGAACGGGCCGCCATCGCCATCAGTTTCATTTGTGGCGCGGCGGAGCGACGTGCCACATCACCCGCGACCAATGAAATATCGGCATCCTTTAAATCCAGCCCGGCATTATTCGAAATGCGCGCGCGACCTTCTAAATCCATCTGGTCATGATCACCATTTAACACAGCCGTATACACAGCACCCCATTCGATCCCTGTTGCCAAATAACCCAACCGAGTATGCAGCGGCTCGGTGACAGGTTTGGTCATGCGCATGGTCAACGATGGTTCCACATGCAGATCATCGGGCACGTGATCAAAAACCAGTCGTCCCGGCACCGTTGTTTCGATGCGGTCACCGATTTTCAAAATCAGCCCGCCTTTGACGCTGAGAACTTCGGCTGTTTCAATGATTTCGGCCCCCGTGGTCGGATGAGTGCGAACCACGCGAACCGTCTTGCCGACGGAGCGTTCCAACAGTATCCGGGCACTTAAAATATCCGAATCGAGCGCAAATTCCGCGACGTGCGCCGCACCACCCGTATCCAAATGCACGCTGTCGACAATCATCTGTGATGCGACCCCTTTGATTCGGACCGTGTCATTCCCGTCGCCTTTTAAGATCCGTGCCTCATCGACCAAGGTCAGGCCATTGGCATAAATGGTCAGCCTGAGCGCGGGGTTGGCGTCGTTTGCATAGGACATATTCGAGACCATGAATGACCCGACAAGCAGGGCGGCGACAGCAAAAGGACGATGCATCTTCATATTTTAATTCTCCAAAACGTCTGATGTCTCTGCGCGCGGATTGCGATGATCGCGGGCATCAGCGTAAGTTTAGGGCTCACATTTAATTATAGCGTCAGCACCTATGCCTGACGATTTTGACGAAAGCGAGGCAACGTGCAAGTTGATCCGCAGACCCTGATGATCCT
>DGNZ01000120.1 GCA_002389175.1 Rhodospirillaceae bacterium UBA4479
TGCATGGATGGCTGTTTTGCGGACAAAGCAGTCATAGGGCCATTTCAGCCGAATGTCTGGTTTCTGCGCCTCACAATAGTCTTCAAAACGCGAGGTTTGAATGCAGCCGCAGCTATCAGCTTCAAATCATTCCTGTACTTCGGATATTCGAGAGCATGCTCTTCATTTCGCGTATTCTGTCCTGATGATCTTCCGGCAATTGCAGGCTTGCGAGGGTCGACAAAATATCAATCACAACCATTGCAGCTATTCTGCTAATCGTCGGCGTGTAGAGGTCCGTGTTTTCCAGAGTTTCGACTGTAATGAAAACATCGGACTTGCGTGACAGTGGGGATTCGGAGCCGCCGCTAATGCCGACCACAAGGGCACCCCTGTCCCGCGCGACCTGCACAGCTTGCAGGATTTCGCGGGTCGTACCGGTGTTGGACAACGCAACAACCGCATCACCCTCCTGCAGCATTGCGGCAGTAATCATCATCTGGTGACTGTCCGTCGGCGCACCGCACGGCTTGCCGAAGAGCGGGAATTTCTGTTGCGCATCCAATGCGGCAATCCCTGATGCCCCGAAACCGAAAAACTGGATTTGGCGCGCCTTTGAGAGCACGTCGACAGCCGCAATAATCTGGTTCTGGTCAAGCTTTGATCTGACCCAGTTCAGGCTGGAAAGGTTGAAATCAATGATCTTGTCGATCACCGAGGACACGTCATCGTTTTTAGAAATTTCACTGTGCGATGTGGATCGGGCATAAGCCAAAGACCGCGCAAGCGCGATTTTCATGTCTTGATAGCCGCTACAGCCGATCGTGGCGCAAAACCGGATGACAGATGGTTCGCTGACTTCGGTGCGCGCTGCGATGTCGGACAGGCGCATGTTTGTCACGTCGGCGGGGTTTGCCAATACGAAGGCGGCGACTTTTGCTTGTGACCGTTTCAGGTTCGGTAGGTGGCGGCTGATCGTTTCCAAAAGATTGTCGTCTGCTATCTTCATCATGTTCTACCGTCCCATTTTAAGGCGACGATAGCGAAATGCGCGCCAGCGGGGAAGGCAATTTAATTGCAGGCGGGCCGCCGTGGTTTTCTGCCAGTTCCAATTCCGCCGCACTTGCTGTGTTGAAATCAAACAAGCCGAAATGATGCGGGATCAGCCGCGGGATTTTGCAGTCAACACAGAGTGCTATCGCTTCTTGGATCGTCATGTTTCCCGGGACGCCATGGCGGGNNGTCCGCGATCTTCGTCATGTTCTAGCGCCCCTCTTTTATGTGGACGATAGCGAAATACTCGCCAGCGGGGAAGGCAATTCAATTGCAGGTGGTCCACTGTGGTTTTTGGCGAGTTCCAAGTCCGCAGCACTTGCTGTGTTGAAATCAAATAGGCCGAAATGATGCGGGATTAGCCGCGGGATTTTGCAGTCAACACACAGCGCGATCGCTTCTCGGAGTGTCATGTTTCCCGGAACGCCATTGCGGGCACGCTGTGCATCGCGCCCGTTGATCGGAAGGAATGCGATATCGGGTGCAAAATCTTTGAGAAGATGGGTGAGCGCGGCGAAGGGCACGGTGTCGCCAGAATGATAAAGGCGGGTGTCGCCAGCTGTAATCCCGTATCCAAGATAATGGTCGCGCTCCAGAACATCACGTTTGCGATCCTCATGTGCGGAGGGGAACACCGTTATGCTCACGCCTCCTATGTTCACACTATCGCCTGAAACAACGGACCGAAGCTGGGCGGTGTCGCCAAGACGCTCTCTGGCGAGAGGGGTTTCGGCGGCGGGAACCACATAGGTTAGATTTGGGTGCCTTGCGGACAGTTCGGCAAGTGTCACAGGGTCCATGTGATCGGTATGGGCGTGGGTGATTAGCACAATATCAGGGCGCGGCAGATCTTTGGGGCGGATCGGGATATCCATCATCCGCGTGTGCGGAAACCTGGTTCCAACATATTTTTCGGCCAAACTGTCACTGAGGTAGGGATCAATCAGAATGCGCGTCCCGCCAAGGTAGATCCAGAACCCGGCCTGCCCCAACCAATAGGCTGCGTCGCCGTTTGGTGCATTTGGTAAGCGCGTGGGTGCTGCATCACTCACACGACACCTGCAACCCGTCCAACAGATTGTCGACAGTCGCGCGGGTAATGCGTTCAACGCTGTCACGGGTAAGGCCGCCAATATGGGAGGTTCTAATGCAGCGCTCGTGTTTCAAAAGCGGCGTAAGGTCGGGCGGTTCTGTGTCGAAAACATCGGTGCAATAGGTTGATATTTTTCCGGTCTGCAATGCGCGCAACATCGCGTCGGGATCAATCAATCCAGCGCGAGCCGTGTTGACGATGACGCTGCCTGATTTGGTAAGATTAAGGGTCCTGCTATCCAGTAACGGGGTATTCGCGGACGGAACATGTAGCGTGATCCCGTCACACTGTGTAACCAGACTGACCAATGTATCGGTTTGCGAAAATGCAGTAATCTGGGAAAACTCCTTTGGCGTCGCAAACGGATCGAACCCGATGACGTTGGCTCCGAGTGCCAGAAACTTTTCAACCACCAGCCTGCCGATTGCGCCCAGCCCGACCACACCAATCGTGGATCCGCTGATTTCACGTCCCATGTGGCGCGGCCAGTCCCCTGCCAGAATACCAATGCTGTTGAGCGGGATATGGCGAAATCCTGATAGCATCATCGCAAGCGCCAGTTCAGCCACGCCATTGGCGTTTGCAGCCAAGGCCCGCTTCACTGTTATGCCGCGTTCGTTCAAGGCGTCCATCGGCAGGTTATCAACGCCAGACCCGTTGCGTGAAATGACCTGCAACGAATGTGCGGCCGATACTACGCGGGATGATACTGGTTCGACCCCTGCGATCCAGCCACAGCAGTCGGGGATCGCGGCTATCAAATCGGCCTCCGAAGGCATAACGCCGGGTGTCGGCCTGACCAACGTGAACCCAAGATCTTCGAGACGTGAAAGGCCGCTATGTGTTCCCGCGGACAAGGACCGTGGCGTGATGAGGATACGTTTCATGAACGACGCCCACTTGCCTTCAGCGCGATTTCTGAAATCGCCTCGAAAGACGGGCCAGATGATGGAATGTCGATGTCGAACACTTCGGCGATAACCTGTGTCCAGCCATGCAGGAAATACATCCAACCATCTTCTATCTGCAATTCTTGCGCTGGCTGTTGCGCACGGGCTTGGTCAAGGAACACCAGTTCGCCGCGATAATTCAGTTCCCAGATGACCGCGTGTTTGGGGAACTTGGAGTGGTCGGTCAATGGCGACCCGGGCGCGTCTTTGCCCAAACCCGTCGCGTTGATAACAAGACTGCCTTGTGGCAGGGCCGCCAATATCCGGTCGTTGTCTTGTGGCGTCGGAGCAAGTTCGTAGGTCACCGGAATATCGCAACCCATTTCGTCGTGAATGGCGCGGATATGATCCAGCCGCTTCTGCGAGCGGTTAGAAATCACCATGCATGCAGGCCGGTTTTCCGGCGCCACGGCTTTAATCAAATGCCAACTGATCGCAATCGTCGATCCACCCGCCCCCATTGAAAACAGGTGCGCGTTTGATGTCTCGAAATGGGATGGTGGCAGGAAATTATCAATCGACAGACCGGACGAAATTGGGTCTTTGGCATGGGCGATCAATTTGCCGCCGCGCTTCGAGATACAAGAAATTTCCGACATCAGCGCCGCGTGGAGGTCAACCTCGTCGAACATGTCTTTACAGGCATCAAACAGGTCGAGCTTGTGTGTCGTTACCAGCGCCCCAAGCGACAAAGGATCGTCGCGGATGAACGCGACCGCACCGCGGTATTTTTGCGGATCGTCATGGAGCGCAAAGTCCATGCCGCGGATAACAGCATCTTTGAGGCCGAGGTGCTCTGCCCATGCGGGAAAAACATCCATGATCGAACTCTTGGCGGTGGTTACGCCTATGAAATACATAGTGGGCTGCGTCGCTGGCTCATACATCTTGGGACTCTCGAACCGCTTTGACCTGCACCACCGCGTCGCGTGCATTTTGTGTAATAGCGGCCCAGTTTCCATCGGCAATATCTTGTCGTGTTGCGATNCATGTGCCGCCACCCGCGCGGACATTGGGTTCGGCCAGCCAGTCGCCCATATTGCTTGGGTGGATGCCGCCCGTGGGATTAAAACATAGTCCCAGATGTGCAAACGGGGCCGCGATATTGGCCAGCATCTTGGGCCCACCGGCAAGACCGGCAGGAAAGAACTTCAGGAACCTGCACCCAAGCCGTGTGGCGATTTGCAAATCGCTCGGGGTCATGATCCCCGGCGCATAAGGCAGACCTGCCGCTTGTGCCGCCTCGATCATCGCCGAATCAGTTCCGGGGGCGAGCGCAAATTGAGCGCCCGCAGCCTTGGTCTGGATGACCTGCTGGGCCGTGACGACAGTTCCGGCCCCGACGAAGAAATCAGGCCGCGCCTTTGCGATAGAGGCAATGGCGTCGCGGGCTGCATCCGTGCGAAATGTAATTTCGGCGATAGGCAGGCCGCCCTCTGCCAAGGCGTCAGCCAAATCGACTGCGCGGTCTGCATTATCAATTGCAACAACCGGAACTACGCCGATGGCTGCGATGCGGTCGAATACAGTCATTGGCTGTCTCCGCTGTCATAGATCGCCTGAATTTGGGCGGCTGTGCGGGGGCGGTAGGCCGCGTTTGGAATTTCTTTCCAGTGTCCGGCGTTTTCCACGATGTGGCTGCGCATGCCCGATGTTTGTGCGATCACGCCGTAGTCCTGTCCTGAATCGCTCGGGTACATAAACGTCATCACCAATGCGTCTTGGCCGACGTTGATTGCTCTGTGGATCCAGAACGGGGGCACGTAGCACATGACCCTTGGTTGGATTTCGATGATGCGGGTCTCGCCTTCGGGCGATTCCATCAGCATCAATCCTTGGCCCGCTTCCCCGTAATAAATTTCGGGGCGGTTACCGGTCGCATGAATATGCCCGCGGGTTAAAAAGTATTCATCCCCGATGCGTCCGGGCTGCATCTGGGTGATTCCAAAGATCAGATCACCCTTGCTTTGGGCCGGTGCACGATCCTGAACCTGATAGACGATGCGATCACCGTCCAGCGCTGCCGCCGCATCAAACGCTGCCTCGTCAGCATATAACCCGACCAAATCACTCAGCTTTTTGCGATAGGTACGCCCAGCGTTTTCAAGGGTGCCGGCAGCAGGGGATACAAGGTGTGATGTGGGTTGGGTGAGCAACTTAAACCTCCAAAATGTAGTTTAACTACGATAATTGAGTGATAAGTCCCCTATTTAGTGTCGTCAAGACTTAATAGTGCTTGCAAAACTCCAAAAAGGCGGCATTAATTGACAGATAAGATTCTTTTTCTGACTGAACAGTAATGAATTCTGCCGGATAGCACTCAATCGCCGTCCGCAAATGTAAGGGAGCTACCTCAGCCACGCGGCGCGGCATCATCACGTCGCGCCTTGGGTTGGGTAAAATGAACGCAATGGAGGAAAAAACGATGATTTTTATTAAGCGAAGCGCAACCAGCGCATTGAAATGCGGTCTTCTCGCATCCGCGATGGCCCTGAGTGCGCAAATGGTTGCCGCGCAAGAATATACGATGAAGATTTCCATCGGTGACGCGCCGCTGCCAGCAGATGTTGATCACTACAATCAGACGGGTCTGCGCAACTTTGAAACCGATCTCGAGGCGCTCTCAGGCGGGCGCATCGATGTTCAGATTTTCTGGAACGGTCAGCTTGGCAAGGTTGAGAATGTCTTGAACCTTGTGCGCAACGGTCAGGTCGAAGGCGTCGTTGCGTCCGATGGCCACATCGCCCCGTATTATCCTGACATTCAGGTCCTTGGCCTGCCGTATTTGTTTATTGACCGTCAAGTTGCATACGACGTGTTTGACGGTGAATTTGGCGACATGCTGGGCGAACGTATGGCCGAAGAAACTGGCATTCGCCCAATGCCTTGGTTGGAAAACGGCGGCTATCGTCACTATTCGTCCAATTCTCCCATGGCGACGCTGGAAGACATGCAGGGCTTGAAAATCCGCACGATGAACAACCCGCTGCATATGGAAATCGTTGAATCGCTCGGTGGGTCGCCA
>DGNZ01000210.1:0-14120 GCA_002389175.1 Rhodospirillaceae bacterium UBA4479
TGTCATTGGCAATGGGGTCAACTTGCACCATTACGAACTTGGTTGGCACACCAGCAGCACGATTGGTGGCATGGGTGTTGCGGCTGCGGCGGCGCGAATGTGTAAATTCGACAAAGAGACCACAACACGTGCCATAAGCCTTGCGTTCAGTATGGCATCGGGCTCTAAAATTCAGTTTGGTACGATGGCTAAGCCGCTCCATATCGGCATGGCTGCGATGAATGGTTTGCTTGCGGCTCGATACGCCGAGGCTGGGATATCAGCAACGCCTGAACCTTTGGAAGGGTCGTGGGGATTTAGAGATCTATATGCTGGCGGCGGCGGAGAGGGCTACGCCGAAGGAGCCGGGCTTATAGGAAACACCACGGCACTGGAACGCTTCGGCCTGAAAGTCAAAATTCATCCCTGCTGTGCAAGCGTGCACACAGCCGTCGATGCGTTGGTCGATCTTATGAATGAGCACGACTTATGCGTTGATGACATCAAGTCGGTTGAGACTGTCGTTAATAAGGTCAGTTTCGATAATTTGATGTTCGATGATCCAAAGACCGAAATGGAAGCACGTTTCAGCATGCATTATTCGATCGCAGTGGCACTGCTTCGAAAGCGTTTGGTGCTTGCCGATTTTGAGGGTTCTGTAATCCGGAATTCAGAAGTGCGCGCGCTTTATCCCAAAATCACGATGACTAGAACGTCCGATGACAAGCCGCTAGCGACCGCGATCAATGGCAGAGAACCTGCAGAGACTCGCATCACACTCAACGACGGCAAAACACTCTCTAAATTTCTAAAGCATCCAAAAGGCGTACTTCAAAACCCGCTTTCGGACACTGAAATGTGGGCCAAGTTTAATGACTGTGCATCAAACGTAATCGATGCGGGGCAGTTAACGAAGGTTCGAAATATGCTGGAAGGGTTCGAAGATATATCTGACATCCGAGATTTCACATCATTACTAACGACCGGGGAATAAAATTAATGACAAGCCAACCCATCTTGTTAACCAATGTTCGGCTGCCAAATGGCGAAGAGGCTGATATCCGAATTGGTGTCGGTCAGTTCACAGAGATCGGAAAGGGTCTTGTTCCGCAATCTGGTGAAGACCTTATGGATGGCGGCGGGGATCTTGTATTACCGGGGTTTGTTGATGGTCATATGCATCTGGATAAGACATTAACTGGAACACCCTGGATGTCGCATCGGGCAGGCCCGACCCGAAAGAGTAGGATCGATACGGAACGCAATATGCGTTCAGACTTGGCCCCCGTCGAAGAGCGCGCTTCTAATCTTGTGCGGCTATGCATTGGGCATGGCACGTCGGCAATTCGAACGCATGTTGATATCGACCCAAGCATTGGTCTGAAACATGTCGAAGCGTTGTTACAGGTTCGCAAGAACTTTGCCGATGCCGTCGATATGCAATTAGTGGCATTCCCCCAGTCTGGCGTGCAATCGCATGCTGGTATGACTGATTATTTGTCGGCCGCCATCGATGCCGGTGTCGACCTTGTAGGCGGGATCGATCCGATAGCCATTGATGATGATCTGGATGGTCAACTGGATACCCTGTTTGCTATCGCCGAGAAAAAGAATGTCGGTATCGATATCCACGTGCACGATCCTGGCGAGAACGGATTACGAGAGATTGCGGGTGTTACAGATCGAGCGAAAGCCCACGGTATGGCTAAGCGGGTTACGATTAGTCACGGCTTTAGTCTCGGTGCCGCAGAGGAAGGCAAGCTCCTCAAACTTGCTGATCAGATGGCAGAGGCAGGGGTTTCTCTTGCTACCCACGGCGGCGGTGCATCCCCGTTGCCTCCGATTAAGATTCTTCGTGAGCACGGCGTTGAAGTGTTCGCGGGGAATGATGACGTGCGCGATACATGGTCGCCGCTGGGTGAGGGTGACATGCTGGAACGCGCGACCATGATTGCTTGGCGATCAGGATACCGCACTGATGATGATTTGTTGATCGCTCTCGATTGCACCACAGCTGCTGGCAAGCGTGTGCTTGGACTGCCGGATGCCGGGATTACGGTTGGTGCACCTGCTGACCTTGTCACGGTAAAAGCCGAAGTCGCAGCCGAGGCCGTCGCCCGCCATCCCCAACGCAAGCTGGTCTTTAAGAAAGGCCGTATTGTCGCCCGCGATGAGGTTTATGACGAATGATTTCTGGATGTCACTCGCCGTTAGCTTTGGATGACTGCGTCGACGTCGATCTCGACCTGCATCCATGGCATGGCGAGGCCGTCAATGACGATGGCCGTGTAACAGGGCCGGACTTGCCCCAGATGTCGCGCAACGACGGCTTCGACGTCAGGCAGAAATTCCCGCTCGGTGACATACACTGTAACTTTGCAAACATCGTCCGCCTGCGCACCGGCCTCGTCGAGCAATTGGGCCACGTTCAACATCGCTTGTTCAGCCTGTGCCGAGACATCACCCTTGCCGATGAATTCACCGTCAAACGTCAATCCAGTTTGGCCGCGCATATAAACCCTGTCGCCCGCGCGAACAGCCATGCTGAATCTGCTTCGAAGGTCCTGGCCGTCTTTATACTGCGCCGTGGTTTCAAAGGTTCGAATGCGCGTGTGGGGCGTGCCTTTGGACAAGGTCACTGCCATATCGATTTCAAACAAAATTGGGACGCGCGCGAACCCGCCGACAATCAATCCGGTAGATACAGGGGCCGTTGTACCAAGATGGCGCCCGATCACCGGATAGATCGCTTCGCGATAGGCACGATCACGGATGTAGACATGCAATTTTGTGACATCGTCGAAAGTGGCACCCGCTTCTTCGAGCAAGGTAGCCGCATTACGGATCGCGACGTCGGCTTGCTCGGCAGCATCCTCGAGCGTAAAGGTCGGCCCGAATTGTTGAGAGCCATCAAGGGCGGTACCCGTCTGCCCGCGCAGATAAATTTCGTCCCCTGTGTTGACCAACATGCAGGAGCGCCGGGTCAATTTATTTTGGTCGAACCATTGAGCGGTATCAAACTCGCGATATCGCTTATGACCCTCTGGGCCTGGAATGACAGCCTCTATTCCCAGATTGCACATCATTCCCGGCAGCGCCAAGCCCTTGGTAACGATGCCGGTGCCGACCGTTGGTTCGGCCGAGAGAGAGCGATTGACCATGTTGTAAACGGCCGGGCGATACGCCTTGTCGGTAAGCCAGGTCGTGACTTTGCAGACATCTGCGAGTGTTGCACCAGCCTCGCCAAGCAACACAGAAACCGATTCCACCGCCCGTTCAGCCAGTTCGGCCGGGTCAGTTGTATCTGGCAATGCGCCACCGATTGGCTGACCCGTTTGGCCGCTCATGAAAATGCGGTTCCCCGCTTTGACGACAGAAGACGCATCGATTCCAGGGGTCGTTCGACCGACATGACCGTCGGCACTATTAAAGGGGCTAAGCCTCTCGAGTTTCATCGTGAGTTCCTCTCTCGTGTTGGATCAATCGGGGATGATGGCATCGACGTCGATTTCGACCAAAATATGCGGCTTCGCAAAACCATCAACGATCAGGCCTGTGCCACATGGGAAAACGCCTTTCAGGTGTTTGCCGATTTGTTGATAAACAGGCTCGCGATGGTCCCGGTGTTGAATGTACGTGCTCACCTTCACGATATCGTTGAGGCTCGCACCAGCTTCTTCGAGCAAAACCTTGATATTCTTCATTGCTTGATCCGCCTCCGCGCCGGGATCACCAGGCCCGACGAATTCGCCATCAAGAGTGCCCCCAGTCTGCCCACGGAGGAATACTCTGTTTCCAGCGCGGACAGCTTTGCAGAACTTCATGCCAAGTTGTTGGCCGTCTTTGTATTCGTTGTCAGTGTGAAATTTTCGGAACCGTTGATGAGGGGTGCCGTTGGTTCGGACAATAGACATGTCGATTTCGAACAATATTTCGGGACGCGCAAAACCACGCATGATGAGCCCGGTCGAGCATGGATATGTATCGCCAAAGTGTTTGCCGATGGCTTGGTAGACGGGTTCCCGGTACGCCCGATCGGCAATGTAGATGCGGGTTCGACAGACATCGTCGAAGCTCGCACCGGCTTCTTCCAACAGGCCGCGCGCGTTCTGCATCGCCTTGTCGGCCTGTTTTCCGGCATCCTCAACAGTAAATCCCGTGCCGTGCATGGTTTTGCCGTCGAATTCAGTGCCTGTTTGGCCGCGCAGGAAAATCTCGTCCCCGGTGTCGATCAACCACGCCGAGTCACGATTGATGTCAGCCTGTCCATACCAGTCTTTGGAATTCATCAGGCGGTACTTTTTAAATTCACCCGACGTTGGAATGTATGCTTCCAGATCGATCTCGACTTTCATATCGGGCATCGCCAAGCCTTTAACCACGAGCCCTGTTCCGACCGTGTGATTGCCACGCAGATGTTTGGCGACAGTTTTATATACAGCGGTTCTGTAAGCCGGGTCCGTCAAATAGGTTGTGACCATCGTAACGTGGTCCAGGCTGGAGCCAGCTTCTTCGAGAAGTATCTTCGCGTTCTGCATTGCCTGCTCGGCTTGAGTGCCCGCATCGTTCGGATCGATCATTTTTTGGTCGAGATCAAGCCCCGTCTGACCGCGCAGGAAAATTCGGTTTCCGGCACGAACGGCCATGCACATGTCGTTATCGAGCCGCCCGCCAGGGTAAACGTCACGGGTGTTGAACTTGCGAAACCGAGTAATCGTCATGGTTTAATCCTTCAGATATCTAGGGGTGGCAAAATTGCGAATACGGAGACTTATAATAGTCTTCAAAGGTATCAGTTAATGTTCATGAAAGGAAGTGTGTAACGTCTCGTTATTTAGGTCATAGAGCATGAAAAAACCCTTTTCTGGTAAAGGCTTAACGTTGTTACTAATCGGTCTCAGCGTGACCAATCCCTTTGCCTTTCACATCTTCCTGCCGTCGCTGCCGGGGCTCACAGAGACCTTAGGTGCTAGTGCTGCAACAGCACAACTTACGGTAAGTATTTACGTGGCAACGTTTGCATTTGCGCAGCTGGGTTATGGTCCATTGTCGGATCGATTTGGCCGTCGGCGCGTCATTCTTACGGGGATCGCTATTTATGTGATTGCGCCACTTTACTGTGCGCATGCTGACACGATTGAAGCTCTCGTCGTTGGTCGCGCCCTCCAGGCAATTGGTGGCTGTGCCGGTTTGATGTTTGCTCGGGTGATCGCTCGTGACCTGTTCGAACGAAACAAAGCTGCAAGTGTGATTGGATTCGTCACGATGGTGACATCTTTGGTGACAGCCGCCGCGCCCGCGATTGGTGGATATCTTGATGTGTGGTTCGGTTGGCAGGCGAGTTTTTGGGTCACTTCGGCATATGGTTTAGTAGTATTTTCTTGTTGCTTTCTATGGTTGCCGGAAACGCGCCCCGATCAACCCGCCAGAGGAATTTTACAAACGTTCGCTGACGGCGCGACGCTGGTTCGTTCACAGGTTTTCGTTGGTCACGCGTTGCATGGTGCCTGCACACTGTCTTGTTGGTATGCCGTGCTGACGGGCTTGCCGTACGTGATGGTCGAAGTGTTAGACCAACCGACAACGGCGTATGGTTTCTATTATCCGTTTCTTGCCATCGGTTACATGCTTGGCAACTTGATTACGTCCAGAGTCGCTTCGACCTGGGGAGTGGAACGTTTGATACGGGTTGGTATTGGCTTCGCGCTGGTACCGACAGTGTTTGTTTTGACTTGGAACTTGTATGGAGACCCGTCCCCACTGGCATTGTTCTTACCGTTTGCCGTGATCGTCCTGGGACATGGGATGAGCCAACCTGCATCATTTTCATTAGCGGTCGGCATTCGACCTGAATTGGCAGGAAGTGCTGCTGGTATCATGGGGTTTGGACAATGGTTGATTGCGGCAGTCACCACACAGGCCCTGGGGATGGTTTTATCCGACTCAGTGTGGCCCGTGATTTGGTTTGTTGTCGGCTTCAGCATTTTATCTGCAATCTCATCATTCTATGGCTTTCGCGGGGAACAAAACGCCGGAGAATGTCAACATCCTTCAACAACAAGAACGGAGAACAATCTAAAATGACTGAAACCTCGGACTGGATTATCACCGGCGCTACGGTGGTCTCACTCGAAGGTGGCGATGGGGTCATCGAAGATGCGGCGGTCGCCGTTGAGAATGGCCTTATATCTGAAGTCGGCCCAAGTGCAGAGGTCGAGGCGCGTTATCCGCACTTGGAAAAGATTGATGGACGCGGCAAAGCAGTCGTTCCCGGGTTTATCAACTCGCATACCCATACTGTTCTTTTAGTACTGCGCGGCACCGTAGAGGATATGTCCGGTGACGCCATCTTTGGGTATATGACGCCAATCAGCTTTGCGATGAATGATGACGAACGTCGTGCTTTGGCGCGACTTGGGTGTTTGGAAGCAATCCGGTCGGGATCGACAACGTTGGTAGAGCCGTTTCGATTCATCCCGGGCTACGCTGACGGTATGATAGAGACCGGGCTCCGGCTTTATTTTGGGGAAAGTGCCACTGACGCATTGACGCTCAAGATCAGAAAAGGCGTCTATGAGTTTGACAAAGGATTTGGGCAGGAGTTTTTGGACCGCAATATTGAAATGATTAACCGGTTCCACAATACACATGACGGGCGTGTGCAATGTCAGATATCGGCTCATGCACCAGATATCTGCTCGCCATGGATGCTTGGGGAATTGAATGATCTCGCCCGTAAACACGATCTGAAACGGACAGTGCATCTTTCGCAAAGCCCAAAAGAGGTTGCCCAGGTCAAAGACGCGTACGGTATGACGTCTGCTGAATACCTGGATGCCAACGATTGGCTTGGGCCCGATGTAGTGGGCGCGCACTGGACATTCTGCACATCCGATGACATTAAGCTGTTGGGCGATCGTGGTGTGCATATGGCGCATTGCCCTGCCAATAGTTCCAGGCGTGGGCCGCACAAGGCTCTCGCCAGAAACATCATTGATGCTGGTGTGAACATTGTTCTGGGCACCGATAACATGACCGAGGATATGTTTCAGGCCATGAGGATTGGCACCATCGTGCATCGCGGTGCCGGTGGTGGTGGCGTTGACCCTGCACCGCTTCATGCATTGCAAGCTGCAACAATCAACGGCGCCAAGGCACTAGGGCGAACACATGATCTTGGGTCACTCGCCCCTGGTAAACGGGCCGATATCACAGTTCTTGATTTGAACAATCCGAGTATGGCTCCGGTCATCAATCTAGTTTCGTCCATCGTTCATTACGGGCACCCGGGTGTCGTATCGGCGGTCGCGGTCGAAGGCCGCTTTTTGATGAAGGACGGAAAAGTCCTTTGTATGAACGAAGCCGAAGTGATCGCCGAGGCGCAAGAAGCAACCCGAGCCGCCTGGCACAGGCTGGGTGAGATATCACCCGATATCGAGTTGCCAGTCAGCATGCGGAACTAAACCAGAGAGAAAAGGAGAGAAGAAATGGCTAATACTGATGTTAAAGAGACGTATCTTCCAGGCATCCTGCATTGCCGGACACCATCCGATAACGCTGCACCACTGGTATTTGATATTCCCAGAAGCGGCAGCGATTACCCCCGTGAATTCCAAAGCTCTGCAAAATTTGATGCGGTCCGGCGCTTGGTCTCTATGTATGTTGAGGATCTCTATAAATTTGCACCTGATGCAGGTGCAACATGGTTGTTCGCGCTATTTGCCAACGCCTACATCGACGCCAATCGTCATGAGCTTGATCTTGACCCGGAGTGGGTTTCCGGTGACTGGCATGAACCGTTTCAGCCGTCCGACAAATCCTTTCGCGGTATGGGTTTGATCCCACGGGTTTGTGGAAAGGGCGATATTGCACTTCGCACAGAACCCATCAGCGTTGATGATCTGAAACATCGATTGGATAACTACTATTGGCCATACCATAATTTACTTTCTGACATATTAGCCGGGTTCGTTTCGCGTCACGGCGTCGCTTTTCATGTGAGTTGCCATTCCATGTCCGCTTTCGGTGGTTTTGCCGTCGCAGATCCAGGCCGCGAGCGTTCTGATTTTGATATCGGTACACGCGGAGGGGAAACCTGTGATGCATCGTTCTCGGATGCGGTGGTGTCATTCCTTAAAGACAAAGGATATGACGCGACGTTGAATGAACATTTCCCTGGCGCTGAGTCCGTGCGAAAACACGGCGACCCAGCCAACAACGTTCACAGTCTTCAGATTGAAATTAATCGAAGCATATATATGGACGAAGACTCTTATTATCGCGGTGATCGTTTTGACACGATTCAAAAAGATCTAGCTGACCTTGCCACGCATTTGGCAGCATTTGCGCGTGAAAAAGCCAAGTAGGAGTTTGAGCAATGTCCATTGATAAAAAAGCAACGCGTCAGCAACTCCTTGATTGGATTGAAGAGGATCAAGATGCACTGGTTGATTTTTTCAGTGGCTTTGTTGCTCAGGCGTCACCCAACCCGCCGGGGGATACGCGTAATGCCACCCAATATCTGGCGAACTGGATGACGGCGAAGGGTATCGATCCGCAGATTGTCGCGCCTCAAGAAGAAATGCCGAATATTCTGGCTGTCACTGATGGCGCTGGACCCGGTCGCCATCTGGTGATGAACGGCCACATTGATGTCTTTCCGGTGGATGAAAACGAAAAGTGGACACGCGGTGCTTGGTCAGGCGAGCTGGCAGACGGTGCTGTTTGGGGGCGCGGTGCGTCGGACATGAAATGCGGAACCAGTGCATCGATCATTGCTTTTGAATATCTGAGCCGCATCAAGGATCATTGGTCTGGCAAGTTGGTTTTAACGGCTGTGTCAGATGAGGAAACCGGCGGTAAGTGGGGGACGCGCTATTTGCTTGATCATCATGCAGACGAATGTGTCGGTGATTGTGTGCTGAATGCCGAACCAAGTGGCCTGAATTCTGTCCGCTTTGCCGAGAAGGGGACGCTCCGCGTGACGTTTAGGGTGGAGACCCCGGGCGCGCATGGGGCCTATCCGCCCGCAGCGCCAATGCCAATCGTATCGCTGCTGATCTGATCCGTGATCTCGACGCGATCAACGACATGCCCGTCTACATGCCAGACAATATGGCTGAATATTTAGCAAAACCAGAAGTTCGGGCATGCATAGATGAAGTGATGGGAGAGGGGGCTGCAGATGTGGCAACCTGTGTCACGGTCAATGTGGGTGTGGTGCAGGGTGGCGTTAAAGTAAACATGATGCCGGGTGTCTGCCGGGTTGAGGTCGATATCAGGTTACCATTCGGTGTTGAGCGCGAGGATGTATTGGCAGAAATCAGCGGTATTCTAGCGCGGTATCCTGAGGCATCCATGGAGGTTCAGGAGGCCGCCAGCAATCCGGCATCGGCCAGCGATCCAGACCATGAAATGCTAAGTATTCTTCAGCGGGTTATATCGGATATCAGCGATCATCGACCACTAGGAATTAGTGGGATCGGTGCCACGGACTGCAAGTTCTTCCGCTACAAGGGCGTGCCGTCATTTGTTTATGGGCCTTCACCAGACACCATGTCCCGCCCGGATGAGCATGTCCCGATTGAAGACTTTCTTCATGTGGTGCGGACGCACACGCTTGCTGCCTTTGACTATTTGACCGCCGAGATAACTTAAATTCGGGAGTTCCTGTATTCGTAGGGTTCCATTGGTTCATCGTCGAGCCAGCCGTCATAAAATTGCTCGGCGTGAGTAACTGTCCGTTGGGCCATTTTTCGACGGCGTTCTTCATCTTCGGTGCGCGGTCCTGCTAATGTCTCTGTTAACTCGGCGAGAACGGCACCTTCATCAATCCGGGTAAAGCGTCCGCCTGATAAAATAATCTCACCGCCGACCAGCACAGTATCAACACCCTCTGGCTTGCCTCGCATGATGACCGCATCAAGGATGGAAACGCTCGGGTCCAGATAAGGGCTAGAGATTTGGGATTTTTTTAGAAGGACCATATCTGCTGCACGGCCGGGTTCAAGACGGCCGATGCGTGCACCAAACCCGGTTGAGAGCGCACCATACTCACTTGCCATTTTAAATACCTGGGCGGGTGAGGGGGCCGGTGCACTGTGTCCAGGTGGCCGATGTGAATTCAGAACCAGCCGCATTTCAGCGAACATATCACGGTCGTCGTTGATACCAGCCTCATCAATGCCGATGGCCACCTTAATGCCCCGCGACAGCATATCGTTCACAGGGGCTGTGCCGCTTTTTAAGCGCATGTTGGAACTGCAGTTATGGCAAACCCGAGTGTCCGATGCAGCGATGGCATCCAAGTCGTTTTCCGAAGTCCATACTCCGTGCCCGAGTGTCATGCGTGAGTTTAACAGCCCGAAACGTTCGAGAGTTAGCAGTGGAGAGCCACCTGTTTCCCGTCGAGCGAAGGCACGTTGATATGGGGTTTCCAGTAAATGCATATGAATAGACGCATCGTGGCGCTGGGCGACATCTGAAATACGTTCCAGTGCCAGATCGGAACACCAGTGAAAATTAATCGGTGCCAATTGTATGGCAACGCCATCATCACCAGCGTAATTTTGCCTCATACGTTCGAATGCTTCGATGTTGCCATCGATATTTAGCTTAAACGGTGTGATCGCTGCATCCAGCTCTGTTGCCAAGTCGGCGGGCAGTGTTGCCAGGAATTCATCATCATCACCGTATACGATGCGGTTACGGTCACGCATGCAATAGGAATACGAAACTCGCATACCAAGATCGCGATACGTGCCGATTACCTGTTTTGCCGCCTCGCAAACCTCGTCCGGTCCTCCGGCGACACGGTTATGAAGGTGCTGAACCGTTGTCACACCTGATCGAACCAATTCAAACGCCGAATAGAATGTGTCCAATCGCCATGGTACAGCACGTGCTCCCATGCGTTCAGTGATCCATAGCTCCAACGGCATGTCGGGCGCACCCAGTTGAAATGGCGTCAATCCGACATGGTGGTGTGCATTGATCAGTCCGGGAAAAACAATGAACTCGTCACCACCTGTCACTTCGATCTCTGGCATTGCCCTGATGAGTTCATCTGCATCGGCGATGGTTTTAATCGTGCCATCTTCAATAAGAATAGCGCCATTAGTGATTTCTTCGACGTTACCTTCATCATCGACGCCGCAGATTACCGTGCATCCTCGAACGATCTTCGTTGTCATCTTATTTCCTTTTGATTTCGTTCTTTGCGGTCGCGATGACACGCGCAAGCACGTCATCACAGGTCTCCTCGGCAGACCAGCCTAACACTTCGCGCGTGCTATCGATTTCATAAATAGTCGAGCGGGAGCCCGGCTTGAAGCGTTCGTTGTCACGAATATCCGGATCAGCACCGTATTCCCGCTTAAGCACATCAAGGGTTGGTAAGGCCGAATACGTATCGGGCGCCATGACGTTGAAAATACCAAACCGGTCGATTCCAGCCTCAATCGCGGCATGAAAACAACGGGCCGCGTCCCTTGAAGTGACGTAAGCACGTGAGTCGGATAGCACTTTCCTCGGGAGCCAGTTAGCGTTTGTGACTTGTGGCGGAGGCGGCGTTCCTTCGGCCTCGGCAGTCACCTTGATTAAATTATAAACCGCATCATCACGCAGAATCAGGGGTGGGCGCAGGCACACGATCCCCATATCCGAGCGCCGAGAGAATGCTCTACACATTTCTTCAGCCAGCACTTTACTTATTCCATAGGCATGTACGGGGTTTGTTGGATGATGTATATCGACCGGCAAATACTGCGGCGGAAAACTTTTGGAAAACCCTGTCGCGTTGTATGATGACGCGTAGACAAATCGCTTTACGCCAGCTTTTTCGGCGGCATCAAGTACATTCCAAGTTCCTCCGACATTGATCCGAATAAACTCATGCTCTGGTACACAAACCTCTGCATCGAGATTAGCCAAATGAATGACGGCATCGATGTTCTGCATGGCCTTGGTGACCACATCTTGATCATCCACACTTCCGATGATGGTTTCAACGTTTTGGATGGGGGCAGACAAGTCCAGTACACGCACATCGAAGTCGCCGAGCAAAGCATCTACGACGTATGTGCCAAGGCGCCCACTTCCACCAGTCACCAAAACACGCCGATATTTGGTCATCTCATCAACTCAATCACGCGTGTGAGTGCGCCGTCCTCTGTGATGCCAAGAATCGTATTCTTTAATATTTGAGCGTTACTGATGCTTAAGCTTCGGGTCGCGAGCGACATGAATTTTGCCTCTACCTGTGCCTGTGGTACCGGATTTTCAGGATCTCCGAGCGCGATTAATGTTTGCTCAGAATATGTCTTCCCTGATGTAAGCTCAATTTCTACGACGGGCGGCGTTTCGCCGACCATGGTCTCGTCTTCCTCAATATCGATGCGTTTCATAAAATCCCGAAGGACTGGGTCGCTGAAAGCTGGTTCTTCGAATGCTTCCAGTCCGGAATGGCCGTAAATGAACGTCGCCGCAATTGCATACGGCATGCTCATCTGGGCGGCTAATCGTGTTGCGGGTGTTTGATCACCGAGCGTTCGAATGTTGTATCGGTTACAGCGAATACGGACAGCCGCAATATCTGAATGATCATGGATATGTTGTCGGAGAATGAGAGCAGAATCCGTTGCGGAGTGAGCACCGCGACAACTTGCATGGGGCTTTATGCCGCTACGCATCAATCCAAAATCGGTGCCTAAATCTTCGAATAGCTTTTCTGGGAATACATCTTTATGGGACCAAGTATTTAATATGCCGCCCCAATCGGCTTCGAATACATACTTAGGACCCGTCATACCATTGGCTGCAAGATATGCGGATATGACGCCATTTTCTGCGGCTTTGCCCGCGTTCACACGTTTCGCCATCGCCCCATCCGCTAGAAAGGACCAAGTGCCCCCTGCGATGTTACCCGCATGGCCGATGGCATCGCAGGTTTTTTCGTGATTGAGCCTCAACATTTTTGCGGCCGCGACGGCAGCGCCGATGGAACCACAGGTTGCGGTCGAGTGCCATCCAAGATCATTACATGGCCTGTACCCGCCAAATACATCCATCGTGCGAACACCAAATTCGTATCCGAGGATCATGGCTTCCAGAATGTGCGTTCCGTCCGTGATCCCCTCTGCCTCTGCGATTGCAAGGATGGCGGGGATTACGACGGCACCGGAATGATCGCATCCCCCAAAATCATCGAGTTCCTGCGCGTGCGCGATTGTGCCATTGGCAAGGGCTGCATGTGCTGGGTTGGTGACGATACCTGAACGCCAAATCGATGTTGAACCGCCGACACCCAGGGCCTTTATGGTCATGACCGCGGCTTGACCCTCGTCTGTTGTGACGCCAGCGAGTGCCGCGCCAACTAAATCAAGCAGCAGCATCTTGGAATACGCGACCACTTCAGGGGGGACCGTATTTAAGTCAAACGATACGGCGTACTCAGCAATGCTACCGCTCATGCTTTTTGATGATGCGTCCATGCTTTTGCCGATTGACCCTTCGTTCCAGAGGAAAACCGTAGTTCAAACAGACCAAAGCCCTAAATTAATTTTCAACATGAAAATATAATCAAAAGTTATATGGATTTAGTTGGTTAACTTTTGGAAGCCGGGGTCGACGCACTGATGGTGTTGCAAATAATACGTGCGATTGCACCAGCACGGTGGTGTCAGACAAATGCGAACTCGTCTCTGTTTGGCGTAGATTGACCTCGATTATGCAGCACAAAGCTGCTGCCATTCGACAAGTGCAGCGTCGCGTTGAATTTTAAAGTCGTTTCTTGAGATAAGATGTCTTTGAAAGTTGAAGTGGTTGCAGACGGAAGAATGAACGGCTGTGAATTTCTGCAGACTTCGCTCGAGCCTGAACCTCGACATGGCTCTCTCTCGTCGCCGAAACGGTAGGTGCGAATTCTCAGCTCGATTGTTTTTCCAGCGCCCGACTTCTTGGGCTGCTTGATTGCCCATCACCTTCATTGCTGCGCGATATGACTTCAATCGATCCGTTACGATAACCTTTGGCCGGCCATATCGCTTCATCGCTTTCTTTAGAAAAGCCAATGCAGCCTTGCGATCGCGACGCTTGGTGACAAAGGATTCCAAAACCTCACCTTCGTGATCAACGGCTCGCCA
>DGNZ01000210.1:14145-16739 GCA_002389175.1 Rhodospirillaceae bacterium UBA4479
CGTTTCGCCATTGATCTTCACGAATACTTCGTCGAGATGCCATCGCCAGTTTGAATATGAACGTGGTTTTCCGATCCGACTTTTCCGGATCTCCGAGGCGAATAGAGGACCAAACCGGTTCCACCAATATCTAACTGTTTCATGGCAAATATCGATCCCGCGTTCGTGCAGCAGATCTTCGACATTACGAAGTGATAGCGGAAACCGGATGTACATCATGACAGCCAGGCGGATGACCTCAGGCGACGTTTTGAAATAACGAAATGGGTTGTGGTTTTTCATCTAGGAAAAGTAGGATTAGGATCAGTTGTCGTCAAAAGCCGTTTTCTTCTGACACTGCCCAGTGATGATTGGCAAAGCGATTATCCATCAACAAGAAAACTGGATGAACGTGCTGCGTTCATGGCATTATCAATTTCGTTAAAGTCATACCTGCCCAAAGAGCTCCAATACTAAACACCACCGATGCAATCACATATAAAAATGCCTGCCCGTGATCCCCACGTGTCATCAACGTGACAACATCCAAAGAAAACGTCGAAAACGTCGTGAACGCGCCCAAGACACCTACCACAATCATCGCCCGCAGTTCTGGGCTCGGCGACCACACAAGGGCAAAAACCTCGACAAAAACACCTAATACGAATGATCCGACCACATTCACGAACAATGTGCCCATTGGGAGGCCGTGACCGAAGACAGCGCCAATGGCAGACATCGCCGAGTACCGCCCGATCGCGCCGAGTGCCCCCCCGAGCGCGACATACATCAAATGCGATGCCGTCATGATGTTTCTTCCTTACGTCGCTTATTTCGCAATTCAGCCCAGTATTTCATTCGTTTCGATATTTCACGTTCGAACCCCTGATCGCGCGGTGCGTATATGCTGGGGCGCTGCATGTCATCTGGGAAATAATCCTGCCCCGAAAAACCATCAGTGGCATCGTGGTCATACTTGTACCCCTCTCCGTAGCCGATGTCTTTCATCAACTTGGTCTGCGCATTCAGAATATGCTTTGGCGGCATCAACGACCCTGTCTCACGGGCCAGGCGTTTGGCCGCTTTTTCAGCCTTATAAGCTGCGTTTGATTTGGGGGCTGTTCCTAGATAGATAATGCACTGAACAATCGCCAATTCACCCTCCGGAGACCCCAATCGCTCAAACGCTTCCCACGCAGCAATGGATTGAGTCGCTTATGACGCTTGAAGGATGCGATATACGCTGGCTTGGCTAACTCCAAGTTTGGCTACGATATCCTTCACCGATGCGCCACCTTGTTTCATTTGAATGACCTCTTTGGATTTGGCACGAGCGGTAGGTTTGCGACCTTTGTATTTTCCCTCGGCTTTGGCTTTGGCAATACCTTCACGCTGGCGCTCTAACATTACCCTTCAGATGGCTTATAGAGCATTCAAAGAACATGGTTCTCGCTCGCTCTTCTTGACCTATAACCAAGCGCTCATCGCCGATGTGCGCCGGACTATGTACATCTTTCAAATTCCCGGCAGCCTCTCCCGCGGTGGCATCCAGGTAGATTCTGTCATGTCATTTATTCTAAAAGTTATGAACCATTTCGAGCTTATTGATGACGATATGGATTTTCTCGAGGATTACAAAGAAATTGGCCAGAGTTTTTTGACCTATATGGAGTCCGGGACGATAACTGAAACCGATATTTTATCGATGCTTACCAAACATGGGGATAAATTTGGCTTCGACTACATCTTTATCGACGAAGGACAAGATTGGACCTCAGAAGAGGTCCGAATGATCAAAGCTGTCTACTCTCATCAAAATTTAATAATCGCAGATGGGATTGACCAAATCATAAGAGGTGAAGTTGCGGACTGGCGCTCTGGCGTACCTCAAAATGACATCCAAATTCACAACCTCCGACGAAGCCTTCGAATGAAATCAAATTTAGCGCGCTTCGCTAATTCTCTCGCAGAGAAACTTGGGCTCGTCGAGTGGAAAGTCCAACCCAACAATGAAGCCGGTGGCGGTCGTATCATTATTCGAATTGGAAACTATGATTTCGACGCCGATTATCATTCAAAACTATTGAAAGGTGCGTTCGAAACGGGGAACAAGCCAATTGATCTTCTTTTTTGCGCACCACCTTGAATGGCGAAACTTGCTGATGGGCTGCCGAATTCAGTGCTCGCCAAGTCAATGACTGGTAAAGGCCTGGAAGTATGGGATGGCCTAACCGGGTCGGGACGACGAGAAATAGCTCACTCCCCGGATCAATATCGGCTGATCCAATATGACTCTTGCCGAGGCTTGGAAGGCTGGATCGTGTTCTGCCTAGGCTTTGATGACTTCTGGAACTATAAGTTCGAGAGTTCGCTCGCCGATGATATAGCTGATTCGGATCTATTTGGTTCAGCCGAAGAAGAAGCCAAATTGGAAGTCGCACGATGGTGCATGATAGCGATACTCGCGCTATCGACGCAGTTGTGATCGAAATCAGGGATAAAGACAGTAAAGCTGCATCTCTACTAAGAGAGGTTGCAAGCTCCCATAGCGAATTCGTCGAATGGCATGAAAATTAATTGTGTTGTAATGATAGTGTCCCATCTCGTGGTGTATG
>DGNZ01000278.1 GCA_002389175.1 Rhodospirillaceae bacterium UBA4479
ATCGAATGTCGTCTTTAAGATCATGCGTCACGACTTCGGATGGATCAAAAGGATCCGCCGCAGAATACGGACTATGTGCGCCTAGCGATTGTCCAGCCTGCGCGGAAACATGAAGCGGTATAACAGCAACGAACGCGGATGTGCTGAGCACCACTAGATTACGAGAATATCTAACTAAAATTCGCGACATTTGATTGTCCACGTTTGATCGTACAAAGCGAATCCAAAATTCACTGTAAGGTAACATGAAACTATCAATTAGGTGTTAAGACCAGCTTGGCTATTGGTGATTATCCCCTTAGGTTCCGCATGAGGATTCGAAGGGGCATTCGATATGAGGAAAACGACGGAGTGACTTCTACAGACGATAAATCACTATCGCGATCCCATGCTGATATGCACTTCAGAACAGTATTGCTAGATCTGGTCGATGGCCCCGCCGCCACTCTTAGTCAGGACGGTACTGTTATCGGTGTGAATGCAGCGTTAGAAAACCTCTTTTCAATGCATCAAAGCAAGATCGTCGGCAAAGCCCTGCAAAGCTTATTCGAAAGCGAAAAAGCACTTGATGTCGCGATTGACGAGTTCTCTGCGTTTCAAGGAAAAGCTCAGATCAAGAATAGTGATCAGACATCTCGGATCACAATGACGCCCGTTTTTGATGATGAAGATGGTTCCGTGGGATGGGTGGCTCAACTTTTCGATAACGGGGATAGCGTGGAAGTCGATGCCCCGTTACGTGCAAGCATAGACGTCCTTACAAACTTACCCGACAAAGCATTCATCCGGGCCCAATTGACAGCATTGCTGCGCGATCAGTCTAACGGCGTCCCGCATGTGACGGTGCTGTGCCTCGATCTTGATGGCTTTGACCGCATCAACCGAGAATACGGTCGCCCCGTCGGTGATCAAATCCTTATCGAAACGGGCGTGCGGCTGGGCCGTAGTATGCGGGCATCTAACATTTTGGGTAGATTGGTCGAAGACTCATTTTTGGTTCTTGTCCCTGAAATGCGATCTGAGGAACAAATCACCTCAGTGGCGACCCGCATAATTTCGCACGTGTCACGGCCTTTTGTGGTGAAGGGCGTTCGCGAGCCGATCAACCTGACGGCAAGCGTCGGGATTGCAGAATGTGATGATGCGAGTGTCACCGCGGATGAATTGATCAGCCATGCACAATCGGCGGTCGATCTGGCAAAACGAACGGGTTCAGGCACTTATCAGTTTTATACCAATGCAACGGGGGGAGAGATCCGCGAACGGCGCTCTCGGGTCAGTAGCCTTCGGCGTGCGATTGAATTGGGGCAGTTCGATTTGGTCTACCAGCCGAAAATGTCATTGGCGACCAACAGGATCGTCGGTGCCGAGGCGTTGGTGCGATGGCAGCATCCAGAATCCGGCACCATTATGCCGGACGAATTCATCCCACTGGCAGAAGACGCCGGGCTGATTGATTCGCTTGGGAATTATATCTTAAACACGGCATGCGAGGTGCTCTCGGGTTGGCATGAACGCGGGCTGAATTATATGTGTATGGCCGTCAACGTGTCGGCGAAAGAGGTCGCTCGCCTTAGCTTCTATGACGATTTGTGCGCTTCGATCTCGGCAGCGAACATCCGGCCTGACATGCTGGAGTTAGAGCTGACTGAAAGCGCGATCATGGAAGGCGCAGAAGACATCATTCAATCCCTTCATAAAATCAGAGAGCTTGGTGTGCATTTGACGGCTGATGATTTCGGGACCGGATATGCATCATTGAGCTATTTAAAGAACTTCCCGATGGACGGCATAAAGATTGATACATCTTTTGTGGCTGAAATCGAAAACCCTGAAGAGGGTGGTGCACTCGCAGCGGCCGTCATCGCCGTTGGCCACAGCTTGGGCATGGGAGTTGTGGCAGAGGGTGTTGAGACCCAGCATCAATTGAATTACCTGCGCTGGCGTAACTGCGATCAGGTGCAGGGGTATTTGATTAGCGAACCCCTGGACGCCGAAGCGTTCGAAGCATTGGTGCACAGCGTAAACGCAAGCTAAGCGAATAGCTTATTTCGGCGGGCCATCCCATCGTTCGATTTTTTCGTGACGAATATCCAACAAATCCAAAATCCGACCCACGCTTTGTTTGACCATATCTTCGATACTGGTGGGGCGCGTATAAAACGCGGGCATGGGTGGAAAAATGATGGCGCCCGCATCACTGGCTCGGCGCATCAGCTCGATATGGCCAGAATGATAGGGCGTTTCACGCAGGACCAATACAAGCGGTCGACGTTCTTTTAAGGTCACATCGGCAGCCCGTATCACCAGATTTTCGGCATAACTGTTGGCGACACCGGACAGCGTTTTCATCGAGCAAGGTGCGATGATCATACCTTTGGTCCGGTATGACCCGCTTGAAACACATGCCGCCTGGTCTTTGTTGGAGTGCACTTGATCCGCCAGGGCCTTGACCTCGTCGATACTGATATCGGTCTCAATTTCAAGTGTCCGACGGCCGACCTCTGATAAAATCAAATGGGCCGGGTGCCCAATCTCACGGAGAAGACGCAGCGTCTCGACACCATAAATAGCGCCCGATGCGCCCGTGATCGCGACTAAAACCGGATCAGTCATTCAAAACTCCAACGATTTAAAACATGCTCTGATAACATTACGTAAATGGGATCAGATCAGAGCACCGGAGAACCCATAAATGCCGGGGATTGCACTGATTGTAACGCACAATGTTGCGCGTTATAACACCACATGTTTCAAAGTCTGTTCAAACAAACGTTCTCTGTCTTATTCGTGGCTACCATTCTGATCGGATGCAGCGCGC
>DGNZ01000061.1 GCA_002389175.1 Rhodospirillaceae bacterium UBA4479
AGTATGATGCTTTTGCAGCCTCAGATGCATCATTGGCAGCCAGCGGCACGGTATCGTTAGAACTCGCATTAGCTGGTGTCCCAACCATCATCGCGTATCGCATGGCCTGGATTTCTGCCTACATCGCGCGAAAGTTCGTCAAATTAGACTATGTCTCGATCATCAATTTGATTCTGAAGCGCGAGGCGATGCCAGAATTATTGCTCGAGGATTGCACCGTCGAGAAACTGACACCCGCTGTTGCCGGTTTGTTAAAATCTGATCAAGCTCAAGCGGATCAAAAGGCTGCATTTGCTGACGCGCTGGAACAACTTAGCGCCGATGATGTTATCCCGTCAGATGTGGCGGCTCAGGTGGTTTACACCGTCGCGATCAAAGCTAAATCCCAATCAAAATAGACACAAAAAAGGCGTGAACCCAAGGGTCCACGCCAATTTTTGAGAACTGAATTAAAGCGGATTAACGCTTTGATAGATCGGCATAATCGCGTTGTTCTGCACCCGTGAACAATTGACGCGGACGACCGATTTTCTGGCTCGGGTCCTCAATCATTTCGTTCCACTGCGCGATCCAGCCAACGGTCCGTGCAACAGCAAACAGGGCTGTGAACATCGTTGTCGGAATACCCATCGCCTTAAAGATAATGCCCGAATAGAAATCTACGTTCGGGTAAAGTTTCTTTTCAATGAAGTACGGATCTTCGAGCGCGATTTTTTCAAGCTCAAGTGCGATTTCAAGCAATGGCTCGTCGTGCACACCCAATGCATCCAGTACATTGTGGCACTGTTCACGCATCACGCGCGCACGAGGGTCAAAGTTTTTATAGACACGGTGCCCAAAGCCCATCAGGCGGAATGGATCGTCCTTGTCTTTGGCTTTCTCAATAAACTTAGGGATATTTTTTGCTGAACCAATCTCTTCGAGCATTTCCAACACAGCTTCGTTGGCACCACCGTGAGCAGGCCCCCAAAGCGATGCGATACCAGCAGAAATACACGCAAACGGATTGGCACCTGAAGAGCCTGCCAAACGTACTGTTGATGTCGATGCGTTCTGTTCGTGATCAGCATGAAGGATCAAGATGACGTCCATGGCTTTGGCAAGCACAGGGTCGATCACGTATTCTTCGCATGGATTTGAGAACAGCATGTGCAGGAAATTCTCGGCATAGCCATGTGTGTTTTTTGGATACACATAAGGCTGACCCAGGTTGTATTTATACGCCAAGGCCGCAATCGTTGGCATCTTCGCGATCATGCGATACGACGAAACCATCCGGTGCTTTGGATCGCTGATATCTGTTGAGTCGTGATAGAACGCAGCCAATGCGCCGACCATGCCGCACATAACAGCCATTGGGTGTGCATCACGTCGGAACCCACGCAGGAACGTCTGCATTTGTTCGTGAATCATGGTATGATAGGTGATGTCGTGCTCAAACCCGGTTTTTTCTTTGGCGGACGGCAATTCCCCGTACAACAGCAAATAGCAAGTTTCCATAAAGTCGGAATTCGCAGCCAATTGCTCAATCGGATACCCCCGATACAGCAATACACCTTTGTCACCATCAATGTAGGTGATTTTTGATTCACAACTTCCCGTAGACGTGAATCCAGGGTCATAGGTGAAGCAGCCAGTTTGGGCATAAAGCTTACGGACGTCGATGACGTCTGGACCGAGCGAGCCGTGCATGACTGGTAATTCCCAGCTTTCGCCACTCGCATTGTCGGTCAGGGTAAATGTTTTTTTATTACTCATTCAGTTCTCTCCTCTGTTCCAACTCGCCGGACGGGATTCCGTGCGCGACGTGCGCGACCTTCCATGGCCGCTGTATACTGGCTGGCGATGCTTATAAAGCGTCGTCTATACGGGCGAGGCTTTCCTCGCGTCCAAGTACAGCCATTACCTCGAAAATACTGGGCGAAACGTTGGTGCCAGTAAGCGCAGCCCTAAGAGGCTGCGCGACTTTACCGAGTTTGAGGTCTCTCTCCTCGACAAATTCTTTTGCGACGGTCTGAAGGGTGTCTTCAGACCAGTCATCAAGCGCTGATAGGCCATCACGAAAGCCTGATAGGTGCGCCCGGGTATCGTCGTTCAATAACGCCGATGCCTTTTCATTGTAAACTAACGGGCGGGGAAGCGCATAGAATAATGCGCTCTCGGCCAGCTCGTTGATGTTTTTTGCGCGTTCTTTTAGGCCCGACATGCCATTTTGTATGCGCTCCAGGGCATCATCGACAAGACCGCCGTCATGGGTCTCACGAAGATGTGCGATCACCAACTCGGCCAAGCGACCGTCGTCTGTCTCGCGGATGTATTGTCCGTTCAGAGATTCCAATTTGGCAAAATCAAACCGCGCAGCGCCTTTGCCGACAGCATCTAAGCCAAACCATTCAATCGCTTGTTCGGTCGAGATAATTTCATCATCACCATGCGACCAGCTCAAGCGCATCAGATAGTTTCGCAATGCTTCGGGCAGATATCCCATATCACGGTATGCTTCGACACCGAGTGCACCATGACGTTTCGATAATTTGGCCCCATCGGGCCCGTGAATAAGCGGGATATGAGCAAATTCAGGTAATGCCCAATCCATCGCCTTGAACAACTGTGCTTGGCGAAATGCATTCACGAGGTGATCATCGCCACGGATAACATGTGTGATGCCCATATCGTAGTCATCGACAACAACAGCCAGCATATACGTTGGATTACCGTCACCGCGCAGCAGAACCATATCGTCGAGCTGTTCGTTTTCGATTTCGACGCGGCCTTGGACCAAGTCTTCGATGACGGTAGAGCCTTCGAGTGGCGCGCGCAGCCGAATAGCAGGGGCGACACCTTCTGGTGCTTCGGATGGGTCACGGTCACGCCAAGTGCCGTCATACATGCGCTTTTGGCCATCGGCGCGCGCTTTTTCGCGCATTGCCTTCAATTCTTCAGTCGTACAATAGCATTTATACGCCATGCCCTTATCCAGCAAAGCCTGAACAACT
>DGNZ01000198.1 GCA_002389175.1 Rhodospirillaceae bacterium UBA4479
CCAAATGTTTTGATGACGGACAACCGCGTTTGATTACACAAAACACGGCGGAATTGATGGCGTGATCGAAGGGATATCCGCAACCACAGTTCAGGACGAAGAAGGCGAAACGTTCTATCGTGCCCGGGTGAAACTTAATAAAAACTACGTGGGTGATAACCCTGATCGCAACCTTGTACTTCCGGGTATGGAAGTTCTGGTTGATATCAAAACGGGTAAAAAGACGCTGTTGGAATTCTTGTTGAAACCTGTTGTGAAAGCATTCTCCGAAAACTTCCGCGAGAGATAATGGCGGCCACTCTTAGTTACATTTTGCCCGGAGTCCGTTTGTAGTAATGCCATAACATGACGGCGGCAACGGTGCGATAAGGTCGCCATGCCTCGCCTATTTCCATGACCGTCTCGGCATTGGGGCGCTCTGGCAGTCCCATCAGGTGTCCTGCTGCAGCGCGAATGGCAATGTCCCCCACTGGCCAGATATCGGGTCGTCCCAAAGCAAACATCAAATAGATATCGGCGGTCCAATCACCAATCCCTTTCAAGGCTGTGAGCCGCTCTCGAACCGTCTCTTCATTACAACGTGGCAAGCTATTCAGATTCAAATCACCTGCTGCAATAGCCTCGGCAATGCCCAGTACGTATTTTGCTTTTGCGCCACTCAACCCTGACGCACGAAGCAATGGAATATCAGCGGAAATAACAGTTTCAGGTGTAACATCACCAAGGTTTTCAGCCAATCGCCCCCAAATTGCAGCACCAGCTTGTACTGATACCTGTTGATCCACAATGATACGGACAAGGGTCGCAAACCCTGGACTGCGTTTGCGGGATTTGGGGCGCCCGCAGGTGTCCATCGCATGCCGCATTTTGGGGCAAACATCGTATAAATATTGCAGTCTGGTTCTAAAATTCTTCATCACATTAGCATTTTCAGAAATTCATTTTAACATTTCTGACAAAAACCTGACATACTCTACGTACATCTACCAAGTTACCTGACAGTTCGCATAACGTAGTATTTGACCATTGTTAATGTCTATTCCTAGAGTCAATTTGGGCCTGATGCGAACTCTGGATTTATTAAATGTCTGTATTAGGTGGAAAATCATTGGAAGCTGCTAAACAGAGTGTCGCCAGCCTACAAGTACTCGGTCGATATGCTGCGCTGGCATTTTGCCGTGCTGATGTACTGCTTGAGGTTTCGAGCGATCTAGAGATTATATTCTGCAGTGGACCTACCCAAGCATTTTTGGGCAAACAGGATCGCGAACTCAAGGGTCGAGATTTTCTGGATATCATTTATTTCGATGACCGAAAGGCGGTCGAAGAGGATCTCAATAACGATAGCTTTGACGCACGCATTGATGACCTTATTGTTAGAACACAATTAGACGGCGGACGTGTTTCAAGCGTCGCAATTTCTGGATATAGGGTTCCTGATTTCAACAACAATTTCTTCATAGCCATTAAGACGTCTCCGAAAGTTCAAAAGATTTACGTCGAACAGCCAGTCCGCGATGAGGACAGTGGCGTCTTAGACAATGACTCGTTTGTCGATGCCGCCGCAAATCGTATCCGCAAAGTCCAGGCAATGGGCGGCAGCGCTAAGATGAGTATGGTCAATATAGGTGACCTGCGAGACGCTGGAATCGAAGAAGGCAGCGAAAAAGAAGGACAAGTCCTACGCGCTATCGGCGATGTTTTGAATAGCGAGTCCCTTGGTGGAGATACAGCCGGACGCATTGATGACGGAAACTTTTCCTTAGTTCATGACGACAGTGTCGACCATGCACAATTAGCAGAAAAGATTTCGAATGCGCTTTCGGCGACGGCACCTGAAGCCAGATCGCTTATGCCCAAAGTAGCAACCGTCAATGCCGATGGATCGGGCATGGACGACCAGCAACTCGCAAAAGCGATGATGTATTCCTTGAATGAATTCACCAAGAACGGCGGTAATGTCCCAGATGGTGATTTATCTGTGGCAATTCAGCGGGAAATGGAAAGAAACATCAAAGGCATCGAACAGTTCCAGAAAATTTGCCGCGATGGAACATTCGATCTTGTCTACATGCCCGTATGTCGCCTGAGTGATACATCCGTTCACCATTTCGAAGCACTGACCCGGTTTCGCAATACAGACGTCGAATCACCATTTCAACTGATTACATTAGCCGAAGAAGTTGGCGTGATTCAGGACTTTGATATTTGTGTCGCTGAACGCGCAATCTCAACGGTACAAGCAGCCTTAGCTTCTGGTGAATGTACCCCTGTCGCAATTAATGTTTCGGGCCATTCGATTAGTGATCCCAAATTCTGTGACAACCTGAATAAATTACTGACCACTAATTTTGGGCTTGAGGATCACATCAGCTTAGAAATCACTGAGTCTGCTGAAATCGCGGATTTAAAAGGTGTCAATCAAGCCATCCAAGAATTCCGACGCGCGGGTTTCAAAGTCGCCCTTGATGATTTTGGCGCGGGTGCGGCTAGCTTTGACTATTTGAATAGCTTTGACGTCGACACCGTCAAATTCGATGGCCCGGTCGTTCAACGCGCTGTGAAGACCCGTAAAGGCAAAGCATTCTTGGCATCCATGGCGACCTTATGTCGTGAGATAGAGGTCGAAACCATCGCCGAGATGGTTGAAGATGCACCCTTGGCCGATTTTCTCAAGCAATGCGGGATCGAGTTAGGGCAAGGCTGGTTCTTTGGGAAACCCATGCCACAGGATGAAGCTTTTAAAGGTGTTAAAAATTGGCCAAGTGAACGCTCTGTTGAGGAAACTCAGTCGCTTATGGATAGGATCAGCTCCGGTAATCTTTAACGCACTTAGGTTATCTTAGTTCTTCTAATGGGGTGACGCCCATGACGCCAAGCCCAGATGCGATCACCGTCGCAACCCCCTTCACTAACGCTAACCTTGCCCGTGTGCCATCAGCATCGTCTTCGGAGATGAACCGAAGCCGCGTGTTATCTTTGCCTTTGTTCCATAACCCATGGAATGCCGCAGCCAAATCATTCAGATAAAATGCGACACGATGCGGTTCATGAGCATCCGCTGCCGCTTCAATAATGCGCGGCCAGTTTGCCAATTCCCGGATGACTTCAAGTTCCGATGTATCATCCAATAAAGACATATCTGCTGATACTAAATCGCCATCATCCACAGATGCATTGCGTAAAACAGAACAACAGCGCGCATGGGCATACTGAACATAGAACACAGGGTTTTCGCGGGACTGTTCGACTGATTTATCTAGATCAAAGTCCATCTGTGTATCGTTTTTACGAGTCAACATAATGAAGCGGACAACGTCTTTACCGTTTTCACCCAATTCCTCAATCAGGTCGCGCAGTGTTACAAAATTACCTGCACGTTTAGACATGCGGAACGGCTGGCCACCTTTTTTCAAATGCACCATCTGACAGAGTTTAATATCAAGCTTGCCCTGCCCCGCTGTCACGGCGTTAACGGCAGCCGTCATTCGTTTGACATAACCACCGTGGTCTGCGCCCCAAATGTCGATCATCGTTGGAAAATCGCGTTCAAACTTATCCAAATGATTGGCGATATCGTTTGAAAAATACGTCCAGCTTCCATCGGATTTCTTGAGCGGGCGGTCGATATCGTCACCGAATTCAGTCGCGCGAAATAAGGTTTGTTCACGCGGCTCCCAGTCATCTGGTGCTGCTTTTCCTTTTGGTGGTTCAAGCACACCTTGATAGATCAACCCTCGGTCATCCAAAGTCGCGTATACGTCATCAACCTTACCGCCATCCACTAAGGCTCGCTCAGACGTGAATACGTCTTGGGAAATGCCGAGTGCAGCCAAATCATCTTTGATTTGTTTTAAGAGCTGTTCGATTGCGTGATCACGAAATGGGGCTAGCCAGTCTTCTTCTGGCGCACCGATATATTGATCGCCGTACTTCGCCGAAAGTTCACGACCAATCTCAATCATGTATTCGCCGGGATAAAGCCCTTCTGGAACTTCACCGATATATTCACCCAGTGCTTCTCGGTAACGAAGATGTGCGGAACGTCCCAACTGATCGACCTGCGCCCCCGCGTCATTGATGTAATATTCTGACGTCACATCAAAGCCAGCCTTACGGAGAAGGTTAACCAATGCGTCACCGACCACAGCACCGCGCGCATGCGCGACGTGCAGTGGCCCAGTTGGGTTTGCAGATACATATTCAACATTGACGCGCTGGCCCTGCCCGATGTCCGACTGACCATACTCAATGCCTTGATCCAAAACGGTCTTCAGTTGATCCTGCCAGAATGCAGCACTAAAGCGCACATTGATAAATCCAGGACCTGCGACTTCTGCATGCTCAACAGAGGCCAGCCCCAGCATGCCCTTAGTGAGCACTTCTGCAAGATCACGTGGTTTCATGGATGCAGGTTTTGCAAGAACCATGGCAGCGTTGGTCGACAGGTCTCCATGTGATGGATCGCGAGGAGGCTCTGCACTGATCCGTGAGACGTCTAAACCCGTTGGGAATTCACCCGCCTCGGCAAGTTCACCAAGCACGTCAACAATCTGGCTTCTAAATCCCCGAAAAACATTCATGAACGATCTTCTTTCTCGGCTCTAAGGCCTTCTATTTCTTTTCGCAATCCACGTATTTCGGTTTGCAATGTTTCAAGTGTCACGATGTCGGTGCCATGTTCTTCAGCATCTGCAGATGCAATAGATGCCTTGGCCGTCTGCATGCTGTCGACGACAACTGCGACCACCAGGTTCAACACAAGGATTGAAGTCAAAATGACAAAGGGGACAAAGAATATCCATGCATACGGGAATTCCTCCATAACGGGTCGAACGATCCCCATGGACCAACTTTCTAATGTCATGACCTGGAACAGGCTATAAATGGAACCACCAAGCGTTCCAAAGAATTCCGGAAATTGCGACTTAAACAAGACGGTCGCCATCACGCCGCACACATAGAAAATCAGCATCAGCAAAATCGCGGTAGAGCCTAAGCCTGGCAATGATTTCAGCAGCGCCTCAACCACAACCCGCATCGTCGGCACTTGGGATATCAATCTAAGGGCGCGCAAAATACGAAGGGCGCGCATGACGGAAAACGCCTCGGCACCGGGAGTCAGCGCGATGCCTACGACAACCAAATCGAACATGCTCCATGGACGCTTCACGAAATCTGTGCCGTAAGCCACCATCCGAACGCCAAGCTCGACCACGAAAATGAACAGGAATGCATTATCAATTATGTCGAGAAGTGAGCCGTAATTCGCGACCAATTCGTCGGACGTTTGCATGCCCAGGACGATCGCATTCAAGACGATGACGGCAATAATCACGTTATTGAACCGCGTCCCATCTACGAACGCACAAAGCCTATCCCGAAATGCGGGTTTCTGAGACAAAGAGTCAGTCATGATGGGGTGGTAATGCGCCCGGCCCTTGGTGTCAACGGGCCGCCGTGGCTCTTAGTCTCAAGCGCTCGCCATAACAAAGGCCGATTCACTCAGCAGCGGCAATTTGCACGCTCTCGGGTGCTTGGCGGATAATGCAGTTATATACCCAGTCACGAGAGCCAAAATGCTCTGCAATCACGTCCAGCGCAGCATCGACATCGAATTCCATGCAAGAGAATACATCGAAATAACACTCACCGGTATGATCACAAAAATGCGCAGTGATATTGGAAGTTTCGATAAGTTGGGTCAGCGTGTGTCCGGCCGCATGTGGGTTCTCCTTGGCAAAATGAACAATCCAAGGTTCGCCGTAAGCCTTCATATCAATCCGTTCAACCATATCCTTGGCAAACTTAGCAATTGCATCCGCGTCTGACCGGTTGGCATTGCAGCCGGCGACATCAACAGTTAAATGCATTCCCCACATCGCTTAAAACTCCAAATGAGAAACCGATAAATCCAAGGTTCTCGGATTGAAAAAATTAGCGCGTCTTCTACTCTCAGGTTTCACGTGACGCAACATAATTCGGAGCAATAATCGCAAATATTTTGACGTGAAATTGTCCCCGGATAACATTTGTTGAATTTCTCAAAAATACCGCTTGCACGTTGGCTTTGGGACGGACTAAAACGCGCCGTCAAAGTTTATAATACTTAAGGTCGGGGCCACGATATTTTGTCTATTTCACACGCAGCTAATGACTCCCAGGTGATGATACCTGACGCGTCAATTTCATCTGGTGACGAGGATAAAGATTTCTTCGTTGTTCGTGACGGCGTTCGATTTGCTGGCACGCATCTGATCATTGATGTGTATGGCGGCTCGTTCCTCGATGACTTGAAGCTGGTTGAAGATGCATTGCGTAAAGCAGTGGACGCGGCGGGAGCCACTTTGTTGCACATTCATTTGCATCATTTTACGCCAAATGGCGGCATTTCTGGTGTTGCTGTATTGGCTGAATCTCATATATCAATCCACACATGGCCAGAATGCGGTTACGCGGCACTTGATGTCTTTATGTGTGGAGAGGCTAATCCTCATGCGACGATCGAGATCCTCCGCGATGCATTTGCCCCAGAACGGATTGCAGTCGAAGAACATTTGCGTGGACAAGGCCTATAATCCGGCATGACCATAACGTCTTTTCGTGAACAATTACATTCGGGCTTTTTCAGCGAGTATGAAGCAGAAGAAGTCTACTTCGACAGCGCAACGGAACATCAACGCCTCGTCGTTTTTAAAAACCCCAAGTTTGGCCGCATGATGATGCTGGATGGTGTCACTCAAACCACCGAGGCTGACGAGTTCATCTATCATGAAATGTTGGCCCATGTCCCTATTTTGGCCCACGGCAACGCCAAGAAAGTGCTGATCATTGGTGGTGGCGATGGCGGGATGCTACGAGAAGTACTGCGACATTCAAGTATTGAAAAATGTACGATGGTCGAGATCGACAGCAGCGTCGTTGAATTATCCAAGGAATATCTACCCAATCATTCGCAAGGTGCCTTTGTTGATCCACGGACCAATTTGGTGTTTAATGATGGTTCTGCGTTCGCGCGGGAGCCTGATGACTTATACGATGTGATGATCGTCGACAGCACTGACCCGATTGGCCCCGGCGAAGTCTTATTCCAAGATACGTTTTACGCGAACACCAGAAACTGTCTGCACCCAGATGGGATATTGGTGACACAAAACGGCGTCCCATTCCTTCAGGCTGATGAGCTCCGAAATTCACTCATGCATTTGAAGCAATTTTTCACGGATGTGTCTTGCTACCTTGCGACCATCCCCACTTACGTCGGCGGGCCAATGGCATTCGGCTGGGCATCAAATTCTAAATCACATCGATCTGTAGATGTTGAAATCCTGACCGAACGGTTTGCTCAAAGCGGCATTTCAACGCGCTATTATTCGCCTGAAGTCCACAAGGGTGCGTTTGCTCTGCCGCCTTATATCTCGAACTTAACTGAATAAAATACGACCTAAATCGTGGGCCTTCCGAGTTACATTTCCATCATTTGATGGGCATGTTGAATCAGGGCTTCTTTATATTCCAACATTTCACCTTCGACATCTTCGTCATCTACCTGGTTGAAACGGGTCGCCCACTCCCCCATCGTTGTCAGCCATTCTTCTGGGAAAACCATGGCTTCGCAGACAAGTCGTACTTCTGCGATTTCGGCTTCATGCACATATTCATCGGCATAGGCGAGGCGCAGCAACTCCAAGGCAGCGATCACGCGACCTTTGTGTGTATCAAAAGCGCTGACATCAACATCAGCCAAGATTTCGTCCATTTTAACTTCGCGGGTAATTCCCATCTCACGCTTAAGATCAGATAATGCCTCAAGCTCTTCAGCGGAATCTTCCCCATCAGCGATGGCCAATCGCCCAGCCATAATCAAGAACGCCTCGCGCTGCGCTTCGTTCAACATATCGAGAAACATCGTTCGTCCTCAAGTTCGATCAATATAAGTTACTGTGCTGGTTGCGCTTGCGGTTCTTGATCAGCAGCTAACGCGGCAGGCTTCGCTGTACTCTCATCAATCTTGCCGCATAGCCCGGCTTCTTCGAGTTCAGCCCAAACGTTATCCCAAACATGCGACGCCACATGCTCGCGCATCGCATAGTTGGCAATCCAGTACTGAATAGAGAATTGCCCGCCCCAATCATTGAAACCATCAACGGTGCCGTTATAACGAACTGTAGGTTGAGGCTCTTTGACAACATCGTCAGATTTTTTCAAAGCCTTCATCAACACTTCTTGGACACGTCTTGGATCAACCTCAACAAGTTCGATTTCTGATCCACCATCATAAAATGTCGGCACCGAAGTTATTATCGGGATGCAGGGGCGATCCCTTTGCCAAGTCTGTCCGATCTATTTCCGGAGTGCGCTCTAAGAAATTCCCTGAACCACGATCAACCTGAAGCGTCTCGTCTTCAACAACCATTCGTCCTCGGTTTATGACCATGCGGGGCCATCCGGTCACGGTCATTCCCTCAAACGGTGTATAGTCCATATTATCATGAAGCATGTCATGGGTGATCGTTCGCTCCCAAGTTGGATCCCAGATGGCAATATCTGCATCGGCACCAATGGCAATGGTTCCTTTGCGTGGGTGCAGGCCATAAATCTTGGCAGCGTTCGTCGATGTCAGAGCGACAAACTGGTTCAACGTCAATCGGCCTTTACCAACCCCTTCGGAAAACAACAGTGGCATTCGCGTTTCAATACCCGGCACACCGTTTGCGATTTTCTTGAACGTCGGGTTGGGGCCAGCTGCAAACTTGCCTGTTTCATCGTAGCGATAAGGAGCGTGATCAGACGAGACGATCTGGAAGGTGTCGTTGATCAACCCACGCCAAATGGCATCCTGGGCTTCTTTGTTCTTAGGCGGTGGAGAGCAACAAAACTTTGCCCCCTCCACACCGTCGCGGTCCAAGTCATCCGCCGTTAGAAACAGATATTGTGGGCAGGTCTCACCATAAATCGGCAGCCCCTTAGTACGGGCATCGCGGATTGCGGTAGCGGCTTCTGGAGCGGACACATGAACGATCAACAATTTCGCATCGACCAATGTTGCCAGATCAATGGCGCGGCGCGATGCTTCGCTTTCGGCAATCGCCGCATGACTGACAGCATGATATTTTGGCTCCGTATACCCACGATTAAGCAATCGGTCTGTCAGCCAAGATATCACATCATCATTTTCAGCATGAACCATCGTCATCGCACCGTTTGTGCGCGCAATAGATAATACATCAAGCATTTGCCGATCATCGATCTTTAACATCTCATACGTCATGTAGACTTTGAACGACGTGTATCCTTGCGCAATCAATGCTGGCAGTTCCTGGCCTAACACGTGATCCGTCGGATCGGAAATGATCAAATGAAACGCATAGTCGATGACGGATTTTGGTTCCGCCTTTGCATGGGTTTCATCGACGACATCACGTAAATGCTGACCGCGGTGCTGAGCCGCAAATGGGATGAATGTCGTGTTGCCGCCAAAAGCTGCCGAGACACTGCCAGAATAAAAGTCATCAGCGGTCATCAACTTGGTAGAGCTTTCCTGTTCGATGTGACAATGCGCATCAATGCCACCCGGCAAGACCAGCATGTCCTTTGCATAAATGATACGTCCTGCATCGCCAAGGTCAGTTCCCAGTGCTGTAATTTTGCCATTAGTGATTCCAACATCGGCAACGAACGTATCGACAGCAGTGGCAATCGTACCGCCCTTGATGATCGTATCAAATGTCATCACTTCATTTCCTCCAAACGACGCTCCAATCGGGTCATCAAACGCGATAGTTCTTCAAGGTCTTTGGTAGAAGCGGTTGGTCCCGGTTTGCGCGTGGTGGCAGTGCTGATAGCACCCCGAAGGCGCAGTGTTTCTTTACGGATCGCCAATCCAAAACCAGGCTGTTGTTCATGACGAGCCAAGGGCAAATAAGCATCAAACAAATCTTCGGCAGCGTCGTTATCATCAGCACGGAACATATCAATCACTTGCACCAACATTTCTGGGAATGCGAACCCGGTCATGGCACCATCAGCGCCACGCATCATTTCTTGCGGCAGATACAATCCACCGTTCCCGCAAAGGATGGATACACGCCTAACGTCATCGGCTTTAGACGTTTCAATAATCTGGCTAAGCTTGCCAAGCCCCGG
>DGNZ01000096.1 GCA_002389175.1 Rhodospirillaceae bacterium UBA4479
GCTCTTCATCACCGCGCGCAAACTGTTTGGCGCGAACCTTCCCAAGGACAACCGGATTAACAGCCTCCAAGTGAGATGGATTGGCGGTCAACGATAAATGAACCGAATGGCCGTCAAATGACCGATCAGCCGACGTGCCCAAATGGTATTTCACATCACCCGACCCCAGCACATCATCGGGCGTCGAGCTGGCACCCTGAAATTCCGAGAACATAGCAACGTAAGATTTCGCCATAATACTGGTGAGCACATTCAGCCGGCCGCGGTGCGGCATGCCGAGAATGATTTCTTTAATGCCAAGCTGACTGCCCCGTTTCAAAACTTGTTCGATCCCGGGAATAAGGGACTCGCCACCATCCAAACCAAACCGTTTGGTGCCAGGGTACTTAACATTAAGAAACGCTTCGAAGCCCTCGGCTTCAACCAACCGGTCATAGATCGCTTCTTTGCCCTTCACGGTGAAATGGGTTTGGTTGCGCATACTTTCCATGCGCTGCTGAATCCATGCCCGTTCCGCTTGATCAGAAATGTGCATGTATTCGACACCAATCGAACTGCAATAGGTTTCGCGAAGGATTTTCAGAATTTCGCGTGCCGTTGCTGTTTCAAGACCAAGCACATTATTGATAAAGATCGGCCGATCCATATCTTCTTCGCCAAAGCCATAGGTCATCGGATCAAGCTCTGGATGATGATCGCGGCCTTCCAATCCCAGCGGATCGAAATCCGCAATGAGATGCCCCCGAACCCGGTACACACGGATCATCATCAGGGCATTAATCGTGTCCAACGTGGCGCGACGGGATTCCCCGTTTTGCGGTTGCCCGGATGCTTGCTGGCTTTGTCCGTGCCCATTACGCGGTGCGAGGGTTTCTGGATACAAATCCACATCCGCGCCATTGCCGCCGCCGATAATCTTGCCTTTGGACGGCGCCCAACTGGCACCGCGCAATTCATCAAGCACCTCTTTTGAGTCATCATCGAGATCGGCAAAAACAGTCGCACAACTGGGATCAACAGAACCAGGCTGCGTGAGATACCGCGCGTAAAGCTCTGCGATATAGGTCGCATTCGCGCCGGTTAAAATGGTGTCGAGGGTTGATGCCATGATTATATCGGATGTGGGATCTTTTAAGCCCCAATCCACTCCCAGGTAGTAGTCTTAAAGCCTTAATTCTTAGCCTTTAAAGACTTTCTGCATTGTGCTGCCAAGTGTTGCAGGAGAATCCGCAACATGAATACCGGCAGCATTCAAGGCTTCGATCTTATCTTCAGCGGTGCCCTTACCGCCAGAGATAATCGCACCGGCATGGCCCATACGCCGACCTGGGGGGGCTGTGAGCCCCGCAATAAAGCCAACAACGGGCTTTTTGGTCTTGGAATCTTTAATAAATTGAGCGGCTTCTTCTTCAGCCGTACCGCCGATTTCACCAATCATAATAATGGCTTCGGTCTCTTTATCGGCCACAAAAAGCTCAAGACAATCGATAAAACTGGTCCCATTGACGGGGTCGCCGCCGATACCAATACAGGTCGTCTGGCCTAACCCCACCGCCGTCGTTTGCCCGACGGCCTCATAAGTCAGGGTGCCCGAACGCGACACAATACCTACCTTACCGCGCTGATGAATATGCCCCGGCATAATACCAATTTTGCACTGACCCGGTGTGATCACTCCTGGGCAGTTAGGACCGATCAATCGTGAGCTTGAATTTTCAAGCGCACGCTTCACTTTGACCATATCAAGGACAGGAATACCCTCGGTAATACAAACAACCAAAGGGATTTCCGCGTCGAGCGCTTCAAGGATCGCATCAGCAGCGAACGGCGGTGGTACGTAAATCACGGATGCATTCGCGCCCGTTTTGTTGACTGCATCAGCAACCGTATCAAACACGGGAAGATCAAGATGCTTGGTCCCGCCTTTACCCGGCGTCACACCGCCAACCATTTTTGTGCCATACGCAATGGCTTGTTCAGAGTGGAAAGTCCCCTGCGCACCGGTGAAGCCCTGGCAGATGACCTTTGTGTTTTTATCAACGAGTACGGACATCAGCTGGCCTCCTTCACGGCTTTGACAATTTTCTCGGCAGCGTCACTGAGATTGTCAGCCGACGTGATGGCCAAACCACTGTTTGCGAGAATTTCTTTACCTTGATCAACGTTGGTACCCTCTAGGCGAACGACCAACGGCACGGCAATATTTACTTCTTTGGCTGCAGCGACGACGCCTTCGGCGATAATGTCACAGCGCATGATACCACCAAAGATATTGACCAGAATGCCTTCGACGTTGGGATCACCCAAAATGATTTTAAAGGCTTCGGTCACGCGTTCTTTGGTTGCGCCGCCACCAACGTCCAAGAAGTTGGCAGGATCGCTACCATACAGTTTGATGATGTCCATCGTTGCCATGGCCAAACCAGCACCGTTGACCATGCAACCAATTTTACCGTCGAGCTTAATGTAGTTGAGCTCGTGCTTGGCTGCTTCGAGTTCGGCTGGATCTTCTTCTGATTCGTCACGCATTTCTTCGACATCTGCATGGCGATACAGCGCGTTATCATCGAAGTTCACCTTGGCATCCAACGCAATCACGTCGCCAGCACCGGTTACGACCAGTGGGTTCACTTCAACCATCGAGCAATCAAGATCGTTGAATGCCTTATAAAGAGCCGCGATAAGCTTGGAGCACGATTTAACCTGCGCACCTTCGAGGCCAAGACCAAACGCCAATTGACGGGCATGGAATGGCATGATGCCCGTTGCGGGATCAATAAAAACTTTGATGATTTTCTCAGGCGTTGCTTCGGCAACTTCCTCTATTTCCATGCCACCTTCGGTCGATGCCATGATCACCAACTGAGAGCTATCACGGTCGAGCAACATACCGAGGTAAAGTTCGCGTGCGATGTCGCAGCCTTCTTCGATGTACAACCGATTGACCTGCTTACCAGCCGGCCCAGTCTGCTTGGTGATGAGGACCTTGCCCAACATCTCTTCGGTATTTTCGCGGACTTCATCGACTGATTTCGAAACGCGAACGCCGCCTTTACCGTCAGGCTTGCCTTCGAAACGCCCCGCACCGCGGCCACCCGCGTGAATTTGCGATTTAACAACACAGATGCCGCCGCCCAAATCTTCGGCGGCTTTTACAGCGTCATCGACGGTGAAAGCTACATGCCCCTTGGGCACAGCCACACCGTATTTAGAGAGCAATTGCTTGCCCTGATACTCATGAATATTCATCTATAATCCCCGGTTTATCCGCTCCCGGCGATAACCGGGAGCGATCATCTCTCTCGGTCTATATCGTTACTTGGCAGCAGGCTTTTTCTTAGCAACTGACTTTTTCTTAGCAGCCGGTTTTTTCTTGGCGACAGGCTTGCTCTTAGCGGCCTTTGCGGCATCTGCTTTGACTTTTTTGACGACCGCAGCCAGTTCTTGAACGGCTTTGACCGATTTTTTGAACATCGTGCGTTCGGATGCGTCTAATTTGATCTCAACGACCTCGACGCCCTTGGCACCGATAATACAAGGCACCCCAACATAGATACCCTTCACGCCGTATTCACCACGAAGGTACGCAGCACACGGCAATACACGTCGTTTGTCTTTCAAATAGCTCTCGGCCATTGCGATCGCAGAAGAAGCCGGCGCATAAAATGCGGAACCCGTTTTCAACAACGATACGATCTCGCCACCGCCCATGCGGGTGCGCTGAACGATGTCATCCAATTGCTTTTGCGTGATCCATTTCATTTTGACCAGATCAGGCAGCGGAATACCGGCAACGGTTGAGTAGCGAACCGACGGCACCATGGTGTCGCCGTGACCACCCAAAACAAACGCGGTCACGTCTTCGACAGATACGTTCATTGCTTCGGCCAGGAAATATTGGAAGCGGGCGCTATCCAAAACACCTGCCATGCCGACAACTTTGTTATGCGGCAGACCGCTGGCATCACGAAGAACACCGACCATCACGTCGAGTGGGTTGGTAATGCAGATCACGAAAGCGTTGGGGGCATATTTTTTAATGCCCGCACCAACTTGTTCCATCACGCTGGTGTTAATACCGATCAGATCATCGCGGCTCATGCCGGGTTTACGTGCAACACCTGCGGTAACGATAATGACGTCAGAACCCTTGATGCCGGAATAGCCCTTGGTTCCAACCATCTTGGAATCGAAGCCTTCGACCGGGGAGCTTTCAGCAATATCAAGCGCCTTACCTTGGGGGATACCGTCAGCGATATCAAAGAGCACAACATCACCTAGTTCTTTGAGTCCGATGAGATGTGCGAGCGTGCCGCCGATGTTACCCGCGCCGATGAGCGCGATCTTGTTTCTTGCCATGTCTAGTTCCTCGTCGATTAACAGTTATATGCCCGCAGAATGCGAGCGTGCGTCAAAAAGTCGTACTCTGAATCAAGAATGAGGGCAAGGATCAGAAGAGTTTCTGGACTGATTGGTCCTCTATAATTCATGCACTCTTGGTTGGTGTATTTCTGATCCTAACAAAATGACGTTCACTCTGACTACGATAAGAAACCATGTGGCAATCATCAGATCCTGTCCATGCGTACAAACCCTATGATGGAGACCTGGGTATTCATTTCAATTTCTACAGCTCGATCACTTTGCCGTCGAATGCTGTTTCTTCGGGGATATCATCCTGGTGCGGGATCATCTCTCGGCTGAAATGCGTCAGCACCGTCCGCTTGGCATTCAATTCATGTTTATGTTCTTGAAGATCAGGATAGCTCATATGATGGGGCACTGATCTTCCATAAAAATAACACTCGCACACAAATAAATCGGCATCGCGAGCAAGATCTGGCATGTGCGGTGTCCATTCACTGTCGCCCGTGTAAGACACAACTTTACCGCCAACCTTTACACGAACACTGGTCGGGTTGGTCGTTCCCGTATGCATGGCGGGATAAAGTATCACAGACACAGGTCCAATCTCTGCCGTCTGCATCACCGGCATTTCGACGTAGGTCAGATCAAACTTTGGCGACATAACATGCATGCCCGGGAACAACGCTTCACAAACATCGCCCAAATGGGCCTCTGTTCCTGTCGGTCCTGCGATTGTCAGCGGCTTCGTGCGTTTGGCACCCAACATGCCATCCATCAACAAAAACGGAATGCCACCACAGTGATCGCCATGCAGATGGGTTAAGACGACAGTATCGATCGTCGCGTGATCAATCCCAAGCTGGTTGAGTGCGATCAGGCTAGACGCACCGAAATCTATGGCGACCCGCTGCTCAGGTGCGTCGATTAAGATACACGTATTGAAACGCCCGCCCGCACCAAAGGCATCCCCCGATCCGGCAAAAGTTACCGTAACGGCCATGACATCAATCTCCTGTGGAAGGCCTTGTTCATGGTGGCTTAACCCTGATGCGGTAATGCCATATAATCGGCAGCCTGCATTTCCATCAGACGCGATACCGTGCGCTCAAATTCAAACGCACCATCACCCTCGGTATACAATTCGGTCGGCGGGACGGCCGCTGAACACACCAGATTCACTTTGGCTTCGTACAACGCATCGATCAGCGTCACAAAGCGCTTGGCTTCGTTTCTGTTGTGCGGACCTAATTTTGGAATATCGCGGATCATCATTGTGTGAAACCGTGCTGCAATTTCCAGATAATCCCCAGGCCCCAATGGTTGGGCACAAAGTTCATCAAATGAGACCAGGGCGACGCCTTCGGCGGCTTTGGATATCGCAACGCTGCGGCCATTCACATCAACGATGACTTCACGACCCTCGTGGCCGACGGTCAGTGCATCAAAATCCACAACCAGTTTGGCCGTCGCAGCATCGCCAGATGGCGTGATGTAGGCTTCCATGCCTTTGAGACGTTCGAGACGATAATCGCGCGCGGATTCCAATTCCAAGACATTCATTTTGTCCAACAACACATCGATGAAGGGCAAAAAGCGTTCACGCTGCAGACCATCCTTGTACAAATCCTTGGGATGACGATTGGACGTCGCAACCACCACCACGCCCAGATCAAACAGATGCCTAAACAAACGGTCTAAAATCATCGCATCCGCGATATCGGTGACATGAAATTCATCAAAGCAAATCAACCATGCCCGCTCGGAAATAATCCGCGCCAATGCTTCGACGCCGTCTTTATTGTCGGCAACCTTGCCCGCCTTTTGGGCTTCGCGGAATGTATGAAGGCGCTTGTGGACTTCTTGCATAAACGCATGAAAATGGACGCGCTGCTTTTGCTCGATCGCCGATTGTTCATAGAACAAATCCATGATCATCGACTTACCGCGCCCGACACCCCCCCAAATATAAAGGCCCATGGGCGGCTGGCGTTTTTGCGCCCCAAAGCCCAAGCGCGCGGCCCATCCCTGCTTACCCATTTGCGCTGAATACGCATCCAGGATGTCGCCCAATTTTTCGAGCGCGCCGATGGCGGTCGCCTGCACCGGATCAGCGGTGATCAACCCTTCTGCGATCAGTTCTTCGTATTTTATTCGAGGGGAGGCCATTATTGATCCGACGCCTAGGCGGCGCCGCGCTCCGCCGTGAATGCGGCAGATCCGAACTCGGCTTCCATTTCGCGGCGCACCTTGTACGCAATGCTCTCAGCAGGTGCAGAAACATCAGACCAACATATGACTGCGTCCTTGGGCAATGGATGCTTCAGGGTGATCCCGTGTGCCAATCCCATCGGCACTGCATCAGCGCCGAGCGAATCCGCAGCGCGCATCAATCGGCCCCAAACGGTAAATCCACCCTCGCCGTCCAGCTCTTCGCCAGCCTCAAGATCCCGCTTGGCAACAGCGACAACATCACCGTTCCAGGCACGCGGGGCGCCCGTCGGCAATCCTAGCAATCCAGCCCATGCGACACTGATACCCAGTTCGAGACCGATCAGATGATACGGCCGCCACAATGCGGAATAATCACCGTTCTTACTGGTTAATAATCCATAGTCAGAGAAACACCGCTTAACATACTCGGTCGGCGCTTCGAACGTTACATAAACACCCCAACGAAGATCACTCGGGATATCAATCCCCTCGCGCGTGCGGCTTGAAACAACCTCAACCATACCTTTTTCATCCAGCACGCCGCCTGCCGACTTTGGGATCAAGTTCGATGCCAGTTGCGATGTGCTACAGGGTGGAAACGCGAGGCCACCTTGAGGTGCCTTCAGATCACAAGCGTTCGCAACCGCCGCCATTTCAATCGCTGACTTGGTACCGTCCAAAAATGAATTGAACATCTTGGCATTCATGCCGCTCGCCTCGGCACGATCTGACGTTAAGCCATAATGATCCCAAACGGTGTCTGGCGTCGAAGAATGGAATTCAGGCATATAAAGCGTACCCTTGCCCGCAGCGGCCACTTCAAGCCCCGCCGCACGCGCCCAATCAACTTGTTCAGCAATCAAGGATGGTTGATCGCCGTACGCCAACGAATAAACAACACCCGCTTCATCGGCTTTTTTCTTAAGCAATGGACCAACAAGAACATCAGCCTCAACGTTTACCATCACGATATGACGTCCGCGTTCAATTGCTGCCAGGACATGACGAATACCGACTTCGGGAACACCCGTCGCTTCGATAACCACATCCAGGCCACCAGCATTTATCAGTGCCTCGCCATCGTCGGTCAGCCATGTGCTGCCATTGGCCAATGCCTTTGCCGAAGACGCAGCGGAAATCTGCTCTTCGCTCCATCCGGTTTCAATCAAAGATGCAAGGGCCTTATCGACATTCAGATCGGCAACCGCTAACAGATGCATACCCTTGGTCAGTCGCACCTGCGATAGGAACATCGTCCCGAACTTACCGGCACCAATCAGCCCCACCCGTAGTGGCCTGTCTTGATCTGCCCGTTCTTGCAACAAATGACTTAGATTCATGTCTTCACTTCTCCCTCACGCGGATGGGACTTTACCACCGTCTGGAACCGCTTGAAACTCCATACGAATGACGTCACATATCTATGAGTTAAGTGGGAAAAGTGTGTGGAAAGTATCCTCTCAAACGAAGGCCTGATCCGGCTCAGCGTGTTTGCTGGTGTGCTGATTGGTATGATGGTGCTCGAAGCGCTGCTGCCGCGACGTCGCCGGGAGTTAGGTCGTGGCGTGCGGTGGACGTCGAATCTTGGGATCGTCGTGGTCGATACCATCGTTGCACGCTTATTGATTCCACTGCCCCCCGTTGCGGCAGCCCTATGGGCGTCTGAAAATGGTGTTGGTGTGCTTCATGGCATCGATTTACCCATGCCCTTGATCATCGCGGGCTGTGTGATTTTCTTGGATTTCGCGATTTACGTTCAGCATGTAATTTTTCACAAAGTGCCGATATTCTGGCGATTGCATCGAATGCATCATGCCGACACCGAAATCGATGTCACCACCGGGATACGCTTTCATCCGATTGAGATTATTTTGTCGCTGATGATCAAGATCGCCATCGTGCTCGCGTTCGGGATCCCAGCCGTCGCCGTCATTATCTTTGAGGTCATCCTGAACGCATCGGCGATGTTCAATCACGCCAACATGCGCCTGCCTTTGGGGGTGGACCGGATCTTGCGCTTTGTGATCGTGACGCCGGATATGCACCGCATTCACCATTCATGGCACCCCGACGAAACCGATAGCAATTACGGTTTCAGCTTATCGATTTGGGACCGGCTGTTCATGACGTACCGGGAACAGCCGCTTGATGGCCACGATGGCATGACCATCGGTCTTAAATCATTTCGCGATGAAAAAGATCGCGGCATCATCGGATTGCTGATGATCCCATTTCGTCAAAACTAAACCTTCGAGCGATCAATCTGAGACATCATGTCCGCCGTGGCGCGGTCACTCTCGCGGCCGCTTTTTGATAAGGCATCGATGACCCCCGCCGCGTCTTGTTCGGATCGGTTCTGACTCATCTTTTGTTTGATCTCTAATCGTTCAATCGGCATTTCAAATGTGATGATGCCTTTCATCTGGCCAACCATGCGTTTTTCGGACAATCGCGCCGTTGACCAGTTGCCCGTTTCGTCGCTTTCAAACCGCGAGACCAACTCATCGATAATGGCGCGTGCCGCTGTCTGATCCTCAACCGCCACCGGATGGCCGTGGGCGTGGATGGCGGCATAGTTCCATGTCGGCACAAGCTCTGGCGTGACATACCAACTCGGTGACACATAGGCATGCGGGCCTGTAAAGATCGCCGTCGCACGTAACGATCCATCAAAATGGCTGCCTTGCGGATTCGGCTTGGCCACATGCCCAATAAGCTTTCCATATTCTGAACCATCATCGACCCGGACTATCGGAATATGAGAGATTTCCAATTCTTCACCATGGGTCATCAGGATGGCAAAAGCATTTTGATCGATCACCTGATGCGCGACCGCGATATCTTCACTCGCAAAATGCCTGGGTAAATACATGGCGATGACATCTCCGTATTGTCGTTTTGTTGTTTTCACCCCATACCTGAGGCTTAGGATGTCATAGTACAATAAAGCATTCACGGGCCAGGGCCGCTTATGCGTGATCACCTGGTACCATCAAAATTTAAGTGGGAGAGACATTATGGATGAAGACGTATTTAACATGCAGGTCCGCAAGTTCTTAAAGAACGTCGGTGTTACATCTCAGCGTGAGATTGAAACCACCGTCCGCGAAGCCCTCGCCAGTGGAAAGTTGTCGGGTGATGAGAGCATTAATGCCAAGGTCACGCTGACGATTGACGGCCTTGATCTGTCGACGGATATCACCGGGACGATTGATTTAAAATAATCGAACTGCCCCCTCACCTGTCCTCTCCCCCGCTATCGCAGAGTAGAGTGACCTTGCATAAACGTGACCCGATCTCATCCCTCTCCCCCTTTTAGGGGGAGAGGTTAGG
>DGNZ01000395.1 GCA_002389175.1 Rhodospirillaceae bacterium UBA4479
TAGACATATCTGAAGCTGCTCCCCATGTATTCGTCAGAAACTTTGTTCACACAAACAGCACGATAATGGGGGAACCTAAAGATGACTGACTCTACCACATACACGCCACCCAAGGTTTGGACTTGGGACAAGGAAAACGGCGGAAAGTTTGCCAGCACCAATCGGCCGACAGCAGGTGCCACCCACGAAAAAGAACTTCCCGTTGGGAAGCATCCATTGCAGTTACATTCAAAAGGCACACCGAATGGCGTCAAAGTGACTATCATGTTGGAAGAATTGCTGGCCCTTGGCCACAGCGGCGCTGAATATGATGCACACCTCATTGAAATTGGTGATGGCGACCAATTCGGCAGTGGTTTTGTTGGCATTAATCCGAATTCCAAAATCCCTGCCCTGCTTGATATGAGCACTCCGACGCCAACCCGCGTATTCGAGTCGGGCGCCATCTTGATGTATCTGGCCGAAAAGTTTGGCGAATTTTTGCCGACAGACCTTCCCGCGCGCTCGGAGTGTTTGTCTTGGCTGTTCTGGCAAATGGGCAGCGCACCGTATTTGGGTGGGGGGTTTGGTCATTTCTACGCTTATGCGCCTGAAAAATTTGAATATCCCATCAACAGATTTGCGATGGAAACAAAGCGTCAACTAGATGTGCTCGACCAGCACTTAGCCGAAAACCAATACATGACTGGCGATGACTACACGATTGCAGATATTGCGATCTGGCCTTGGTATGGCGTTCTTTGCCTGGGCAAACAATATGATGCGGGCGAGTTTTTGGATGTTCAGTCATATAAAAATGTTCAGCGCTGGACGCACGAGATATTGGGACGCGAGGCTGTGAAGCGTGGACGGATGGTCAACCGAACGCAGGGCGGGCCAGAAGAACAAGTGCCCGAGCGCCATGACGCCAGCGATTTCGACGGCAAAACGGGCGTCGCCGTCTAAGAATACCTTTTGGGGAGGGCGCATGCTCTCCCCAAAAATCCCCACAAGACCAATTCCGAAGTGACTACAAGGTGCATTCATGCTCAATGATGTCCCTCAAGCCATCTTTGGAAAGTCATACGTATATTATGAAGCCTCCCATCCATTTTGACGTCATCGTAATCGGCGCTGGGGCGGCAGGCCTGATGTGCGCGATGACGGCCGGGGCGCGGCAACGTTCCGTTCTGCTTCTTGATCACGCGGATGCGCCGGGTAAAAAGATCCTGATTTCGGGCGGTGGGCGCTGCAACTTCACAAACCTCCATTGTCGCCCAGATAATTTTATTTCAGCGAATAAGCATTTCTGTAAATCCGCATTGGCCCGGTACACGCAGCACGAATTCATCGCCCTGGTTGATAAGCACGGCATTCCATGGCACGAAAAAACGCTCGGCCAATTGTTTTGTGATACATCGGCGAAAGACATCGTCGATATGTTGATGGCTGAATGTCAGGCGGCACATGTTGACGTCAGGTTGTCCCAATCGGTGCAGAACATCGCCCGCGGCGATACGTTTACGGTGACCACAGACAAAAAGGTATTCACGTCAGACTCACTCGTATTGGCCGCAGGCGGCTTATCCATTCCAAAGATGGGCGCCAGCACTTTCGCCCATGACATCGCCAAACAATTTGGACTCAATGTGATCAATGTACGTCCAGGTTTGGTCCCGCTTACGTTATCGGGCAGCGATAAAGCATTTGCCACACCGCTGAGTGGGATCGCAATGCCATGCGTCGCCAAGCATAATAAGACATCATTTCGCGAGGCCGCACTTTTCACGCACCGTGGATTATCAGGGCCAGCGATCCTACAAATTTCGTCGTATTGGCGTGAAGGGGAGAGCATCAATCTCGATATCGTCCCCGATACGGATATGCGAGCACATATGCTGAGACAGAAACACGAACACCCAAAGCAAGAAGTTCAAACGATACTGTCAAAAATTCTACCAAATAGATTGGCCGTTGGTTTGTGCACCAGTTTCGGCCTGGTCGGACGCATCACCGACATCACCGACAAAGACCTGGGTCAATTCGGTGACACCCTGAACCGCTGGCAGATTACGCCCGCAGGTACAGAAGGTTATGCAAAAGCCGAAGTTACAATGGGCGGCGTTGATACGGCTGAATTGTCATCGCAAACCATGGAAGCGAAAAACGTGCCCGGACTTTATGTCATCGGAGAAGCCGTCGATGTTACGGGCTGGCTAGGTGGTTACAATTTCCAATGGGCTTGGTCGAGCGGATACGTTGCCGGTAGCAATGCCTAACGCATCAGCGCATTTTTATAATCAATCAGCAGGACAGATATCGAAAGCGATTGAAAATCGCAATTGATCCGAATGGAACGGGATCGTGCGGTGATAAAAATACGATGGAAATAATACCATCAATCCTTCGCGCGGTTTGTACATTCTAACGTCAGGATCTTTTTTGCCCGAATAGTTATCCGTGGTCCGACCAAATTCGATCCATCCTTCATGGTTCGGGTCATCCTCGTTAATAACATCAGGCAACCTGGGATAATAAACACCACTCAACCATCCAGACGGATGTATATGGCTGAGTTGGTGGCCTTGGCTGTTCATTACGACAGACCAGCAATTTAGCTTTGTTTTGTTAGGCCGTTGGGCCAGCCATGACTGAGTGGGGTCAATGGGAACGTCCCGTCGATATGCGGCTTCGGCACGACGAATAACCTGCTCAAAGGTCGCCATTGGGCCAAGCTCTCCAACAAATAGCTCAGAGGTATGTCGACCATTCATTGTTGAATAAGACGCAGGTGCCTCAACCAGTGTTGGATGGTTTAAGACATGCTCAACCAATGCTGCATTGAAAGAATCTAAATCCTTAAAACCTTCTGGCACTTCGATAATTTGGGGGCGCACGAGTTGATCGAAATCGTGAACGGTCCGAAGCCCCTCATTATCGCCAAGCTCGTTTAAGGCGGCCGCTTTGAAGGCCATCGCTGATACATCGCCTGAATGTGATTCAAGAAATGCATCGCAGAGCTTAAGACCTGTCGCTGGCTCGCCCGAGGCCAAGTACACATCGCACATCGTCGATAGGATTTTGCTGTTATCTGGATTAAGGGCCATCGCCTTGCTGTAAGCCTCATGGGCTCCTTCAAATTGACCTAATTCCTTTAACGAAAATCCCATATTGGCGTGCGCGCCCGCGTGATTTGGCTCATATATAATAGTCTGTCGATAACTCTTTACAGCCTCTTCAAATTCGCCAGCATCTTGAAACGCTACACCAAGACCAAAATGCGCTTCGACATATCCAGGGTATGCAGAAATAGCGTCACGATAATGCTTCACGGCATCCAATGGACGAGATGCCGACATCATTAACCCAGCTAAATTATAGTGCGCGGGTGCGTAATCTGGCGCCAATTCGATACAACGCTGATAGGCTTTCGTCGCATCATCATATCGCCATAGTTCATCAAGTGCCGTCCCCAAATTGAAATTCAGGTCGGCAGCATTTGGCGTGATCGATATCGCTTTTTCAATGCAGGGTATTGCGTCTTCGAAACGTCCAAGACTGACCAACGTAAGCCCGCGATTAGACAGTGCATCAACATGATCGGGGTCTATCTCTAAAACCCGTGCATAAAGCTTATCTGCGCCAGCAATATCACCGGCTTGATGCAGCTTTACCGCTTCGTTAAAGGCCTGCGGGATATTTCCCCGGCTTACGGTCTTGGCCGCTTGCTTTTGAAGACGGCGTTTCTCGGCCCGGTTCATGTGTTCACGCTCCTAAGGCGACGTGGCAGACATCATCAGAGTCATGCCACGCCTAAATCTCCTGCGCAACAATGGCGCAAAGGGATACCTTAGTAGAGTTTCCTAGTTAAGCTGCGCGAGGTCTACGAGATTTTGAACGACCTTGTGATTGCTTAGGTTTTCCATTGCCGTTCTGAGGCTTGCCGCTGCCAGAATGTGGTTTCCCGTTTCCAGGTTGCCCATTGCCACGACCGCGGTGCGGTTTTTTCTTAAACGGCCGCTTGCTCGGAGAAGCCTTGTCCGGTGTCGGAGCAATCAACGGCTGTGCATGTACGGAACCACCCGAAACACTAATATGTTGGCCGATCAGCTTTTCGATATCGCGTAGAAACGATACCTCTGAAGAGTCACAAAACGCGATCGCTTTCCCCGTTGCACCTGCGCGGGCTGTTCGCCCAATGCGGTGTACGTAGCTCTCAGGTTCATTTGGGAGTTCATAATTAATCACGTGTGTGATGCTATCAACATCGATCCCGCGCGCTGCGATGTCAGTCGCAACCAGCACCCGAACTTGACCATTCTTGAATTGCTTCAAAGCAGCCTGACGGGCGTTCTGAGACTTGTTACCATGGATAGCTTCGGCACGGATGCCTACCTTACCAAGGTTTTCGACGACCCGGTTCGCACGGTGTTTCATTCGGACGAATACGATTACACGTTTCATCTCTGGGTCGTCCAACACTTGCGCCAATAGGTCGCGCTTCTCGTTTGCACTGACGTGATAGACTTCTTGTTCGATCCGACTGATCGGCGTCGCTTGCGGTGCGACGGAGACTTCAATCGGGTCAGTCAGAAACTCTTTCGAGATTTTAGCAATTGTCTTCGGCATGGTTGCAGAAAACAGAAGTGACTGTCGCTCCTTAGGAAGGGATTGAACGATTTTACGCATTTCGTGTACGAAACCCATGTCGAGCATGCGATCCGCTTCATCAAGGACAAGATACTTCACCTCATCGAATGATACTTTGCGCTGACGATGTAAATCCATCAGGCGACCTGGGGTCGCGACGATAATATCGACGCCACGTTCCAGGGCCGCAACCTGGTTGCCCTGCTTAACGCCACCGAATATCACGGCATACCGCGCCTTAACGTGTTTGCCATATTCGCGAAATTCATCGCCAATTTGAATAGCAAGTTCGCGGGTTGGGGCCAAAATAAGTGCCTTTGGATGGCGAGATTTTCCAAATTTTTGATTTTCCAAATGATGCAGCAGCGGTAGCGCAAATGCGCCCGTCTTGCCGGTTCCTGTTTGGGCAATACCCAGGACATCCCGACCTTCAATCAGGTGCGGAATAGCTTTGGTTTGAATAGGTGTAGGTTCGAAGTGCTTGCGCTCAGTGAGTGCACGCAGAATTGGATCGGCCAAGCCGATCTCAGAGAATGTATTGTTAGACATGTTTTACCTTATGCCACTGACCATCAGGAACACTTACATGTTCAGCGATCTAGTGGTTTGCTCTTTCCCGAGCGCGGTCGGCAGAGAACTGATTATTATTATTGGTCTCGGGAAAAAACCACCTTGGGGCGGAGCTTCGCGCCATCGCGAGACGTGAAGAGGTACTGCCCGTTCAGGGGCTTGATGTCAAGCATCAAACGTTAATGTCACCCAATATTAACTTGTTTTCGATATCTGTCCGGCTAAGCTAAGGGCCGCGTTACGAGTCGTCGTTGCTATCATGCTTATCCGTTTTTCGGCTGGCCAGATTACGTCCTCGACACTGTATACGTTATTTGGGTGCTGGGCCGCAGAGCGGCTGGCTGAGAAATTGCATAAAGGAATGATCATGGCTAAAGGTACAGTTAAGTGGTTCAACCACACCAAAGGTTTCGGTTTTATCGAGCCTGAAGACGGCGGCAAAGACGCTTTTGTCCATATTAGCGCGGTAGAACGTGCGGGCTTATCCGGCCTCAATGAAGGTCAAAAAGTCAGCTTCGAATTGGTTTCGGGCCGTGACGGCAAAATGGCTGCAGAGAACCTATCCACCGAAGATTAATTTACGTATTTGTTTATGTGCAACGGGGTGGCCTTTGGCTACCCCGTTTTCTTTTTGACTAAAGGCGATCAAGAAACCCTAGTTCCCGTTGCAATTTTTTGGTCAGACCTGCCGCGACCAGTTCATGAGATTTTGAGATAAAATCCCGCAGATCGTCATCGGATAAACCCGAAGGCTGATAGTTTTGAATCCACTTAAACCCTCGCGATGCCAAATAGGGCGCCGGGCGCAACCCGGGTAGATCCTGCAATATCTCAAAAGCAATATCAGACACCTTAAAAGTCACGGCGAGGTCTTCACCTTCACCCCAGCCTGCGATCGCAAATACTTTACCGCCGACCTTCCAAACATGCGCCCCACCCCATTGCACAACATGTGTTGTGGAAGGCAAACCACCGCAATATTCATTGTATTCCTCTTGGGTCATGGGTAATCCTCAGGATGCTTTGGTGTCACTTAAGTGGGTTTTGCTTAACATCCTCTCGGGATTTAAGCGTGAACGACACAGTTGTTCCCGTGCCCACTTGACTATGAATCTTCAATTCACCGCCATGCAAATCCACGAGTGCACTGACAATAGACAATCCCAATCCCCAACCGCGCTCGGCCTTGTAAGGGTCGCGCTGGCCTCGAACGAATGGGCGTGTGACCTCGGTTAAACGTTCTGCAGGAATACCAATTCCTGTATCCTTCACGGTGACTTCAACGCCATTTTCAATGCCCTTGCCCGAAACGGAGATAATACAACCCGATTGAGAGAATTTTGTCGCGTTGGACAATAGATTAAGAAGTATCTGCCTGACTGCTCGTGGATCAGCATGTACATCGGGCATGTCGTCAGCGATTTTCAACGCTATTTTTATTCCATTTCTGTCAGCAACATCACGTACCGTTTGCAGACTTTCCTCGATCAACGGTCCTATGTCGACAGTTTCAAAATGGACATCAATTTGCCCCGCTTCGATGGCTGAAACATCCAGAAGATCATTGACCAATGCTAATAGATGCGCGGCGCTCGTATGAATATCGTGCGCGTAGTCATTGTATTTCTTGGCATCATCCGGCCCTAGCAACTGCAAATGAATGACTTCGGAAAACCCCAATATCGCATTTAGGGGGGTTCGTAACTCGTGGCTCATCGCGGCTAAAAATTCAGATTTCGCTTTGTTCGCACGTTCTGCTTCACGCAGCGCTGCGTCCCGTGCGCGCTGCGCATGCACTTGCACCGTCATGTTCGAACCGACACCCCGGTAACCTGTGAAGTTTCCATGTTGGTCAAACACCGGCTTGCCACTGATGTTGGCTGTAATCTGCTGACTCGATGGCGCTTTTAAATCGTAGCGAAAATCTCGGAATGCACGACGGTTCATTAACGTTGCCAAATGCGCATTGAGCACCACAGCATCGACGCCGCCTGAGATCATCTCACCCCGTGTTTTGCCTATTGCAAAATCCGGCACGAAACCTGTGATTTCCTGGTAACGATCGGAAATAAAAGTGAATTTCAGATCGCGATCCATCTCCCATAACCAATCCGACTTCGACTCCGCGAAATCTCTGAAGCGATCTTCAGATTCCGTCCGCGCCTGTAACTCTCTATTCAGATCATCTGTTTTTTCAGCAACACGGTTGGCCATTTCCTCGGTTTGAACTTGCATCAAACGCTGGCGCATCCTCACAAAAACATACGTTGTGACGATAAAGCCTAGCGCCAAAAGGAGCACAGCCACGAACACGATCCGTCGGGATTCATCAATAGATGCATGGATTTCACTATCGGATGCGGACATGGCAATGATCATCCGGCTGCCCCCAAACTCGAGCGAATTCCACGCAACGAGTTTCCTCGATGTTTCTCCACCTCGGGCCACCGTGAATTGATATTCTCCAGTCCCAGCCCCCATGCTCACCATTTTGCGATCTAATTCTTCAAGGGCTGGATATTTGGCGTGCAAGCCATCAAATACGTTGCGACCAATAACCTCCGGTTCGTGGTCATATAAAATTTTACCGGTGTGATCGAGAACATATCCCGCCCCAAACTTACCCACGCGAAGCGGCGCCACATAAGCATCGAATAAATTACTCAGATTGATTACTGCCATAATCCAAGACGCGTTCTTGGCACCCTGTTCTGATTGCATTTTAATCGCCAGTGCTGCGTAAACGGTTTCACCGATGAATGTGTAATCCGACACCCAAGTATCCGCATCCGCCTCACTTAACAGCAATTCTTCTGTAAAATGTGAGAACATGTCGGTTGAGTGACCCATCGCATCAGCAGAAAGATTCATCAACTCTTCGCGTCCCCGTGGTGACACATCACTGATAGATATGATCTCAAGACTTTGAGCAAAAAACGAACTTACAATGGCTTTCCTGTCTGACCCAATTTGGGTTTCAGGTTGAGGCAGCAGCGTTGCTAAATTTTGCATATCACGTTTGATAACATTGACGCGATCTTCAATACCACGCTTGGCCAATAAAACCTGAGCTACCTGTTGCTCGTTGAATTGTATCTCGTGATAGGCTGTTGTTTTACTGTCTGCCCAGCGCTCAACAACAACGAAGCAAGCGATCAAGATCACCCAAGCGGCAACGAAATACACAAAGTACCGTCGACCGAATTGACTCCGCCCTGAGACGATCCTTGAAAGCACTGGACTATTCACCCTTACCGATTATCGGAATACAGAGTGTAACCCTGAGCGTGTCTCTGGTTAAAGCACCCTCATGAGTAAAGACGTTATTATTGCGAAATTAGATTGTCAGATTCAACGCCCGTAAGCAGAAGATTTGACATCTCAAGTCTGGTTGAGTTCAACCGTTTTTTTGCGAAGTTCTTCAATCAGACCAGCCACGCTGCCTTTATTGCGGACAATCGCCGTGAACTCTTTTTGAAGGGTCAGACTCATTGATGCGCCCTGGACCACAACATCTAAGACTTTGTACAACTCGCCTTGGCGGCCAACACGCCATAAAACACTAATCGGCCGCGCATCGGCTTGATCAGGTCGGACGATTTCAGTATGGACTGTCGACATGTTTTCATCGACGGGGACTGTTTTCGTATATTTCAGACCTTCGCCTGCGTAACTCGAAAGGCGGTCGACGTATGTTGCCACCATCAAATCTTCGAACAGCATTAGGAATTCTTTTTGCTCTTCCGGAGTGGCTTTCCGCCAACTACGACCAAGAGTCCAACGCCCAATCACACCAACAGCAAATTTTTCGCGAAACAATGACCGAAAAGCGTTAACGCGATCTGCCCGCGGCTTAGACGTATCGGCAAGCGATGCAATCGCCTCTTTCTCCAAATCTTGTACAAACGCCGTCGCGCTATCCTCCATCTCGCCAGCTTGAACAACGCCTGATGAGACAATAAACAATGCAGCCAGTAGTGCACAAAAAGTGGATTTAAGTATGGTCATATTTTTGTCGAAATCTCTTCGTTCGTAGACACACTAATAAATTCTAGCTTAGAAAATTTGTCACTAGGAAACGTAGATAGATCATCGACATTCCCATTATGGATGTCATTCTGACGTCTTTGCCGATAGAGGCTACAGACCGCCACATATAAGTCAAGCGACGACTTTTTAAGATCATTTGAAAAGCCTAAAAGCGCCGTTCGGTCATTCAAAACCTCTGTTCCTCTGCGCGTAAACACCAATTTTTCGCGTTTAGTATTCCTAGTCCACGTGTAAGGCGGATTAATAACAATATCAACAATTCGCCCCTTAGCATCACGCGGAATTGATGTCCTTCAAAGCAAGCTATCGCATCGTCCCGCATTATCCTCATTCGCACCGTAGAACAGACCTGGTTAATGAAAGTTTGCTGCGGCTCAAATCATTTAAATCCGTTAAATCTTAAATTGCTTATTGACATAAAGATATCTTTATATGTTTATTATCACATCGAGAGCAGAGGCGATAATGGACAACACGATCAAATTGTTAAAATCATTAGCCGATCCCACCCGTTTAAGGGTCATGGCGATGTGTCGACACGGTGGCGACCTCACCGTGAGCGAGATCGTGCGCATTCTGGGCCAAAGCCAACCACGTGTTTCAAGACATTTGAAACTGCTTACCGATGCTGGCGCATTAGATCGTATCCCCGAAGGCAGTTGGGTGTTTTATCGACTGGGTAAACAAAGCGGTGTGACATCCGTTATTGATGCGTTATTGAGCAACATACCGGTCGATGACAGCACCCTGCAAAGAGACCAAGAACGCCTTGAGCGTGTAAAATCAGACCGTGATCAGGCCGCATCAAAATATTTCAGCGAAAATGCAGCCGCGTGGAATAGCCTGCGGGCACTTCATATCGATCAAGAACAAGTCAACACAGCGATCGCCGCACTGGGCTGCAAGCGTCCTATCCGTCGTTTATTGGATCTAGGGACAGGCACGGGTGAGATGCTTCGCCTGTTTGCACCGCAAATTGAAACTGGCGAGGGGATTGATCTTTCGCGCGACATGCTTGCCGTGGCCCGGTCCAAACTCGAAGAAGATAATTTGGATCACTGTCGGGTACGTCAAGGTGATCTCTACGCGTTGCCTTTTCCTGATGACAGCTTTGACACCGTCGTTGTGCATCAGGTCTTACACTTCGTCGATGACGTCGCGAGTGCCCTAAATGAAGCCGCTCGGGTATTGGTCGATGGCGGGCAAATGCTCATCGCTGATTTTGCCCCTCATGACATTGAAGACTTGCGCACGACTCATCAGCATCGCCGCCTGGGATTTGCAAATAATGATTTCGATGAAGCCCTGAGACAATCAAACCTTGATGTCCTGACAGTTCAGCACCTCGAAGGCGCACACCTTACCGTAACCATATGGCATGCGCGGAAATCCGGCGTGATGCCCGTTAAAGAGGCCATGGCATGATACATCGCGCACCCAACAATCCGTCCATCATGAATGTCTCACGTGGCGGTCGCCCTCCATCACCGCACATGATGATCGCAGCCCCGCTCCCAGAAGACGTATCTGTATCGTTTGAATTCTTTCCACCAAAATCTGATGCCACTGCTGAGACACTTTGGTCGGCGATCAAGCGACTTGAACCGCTGGCCCCAGAGTATGTATCCGTGACTTATGGTGCAGGTGGCACCACTCGTGAACGCACGCATTCGACGGTCACCCGCATCGCCAAAGAAACATCAATGGCCCCCGCCGCGCACCTAACATGCGTAGGCGCATCACGTGACGAGATCGACCAAATTGCACAAGAATATTGGGATGCCGGGGTCAAACATATTGTCGCCCTTCGCGGTGATCCCCAAGAAGGTTCCAACCGCTACGAGCCACACCCGCAAGGCTATGCGTACGCATCTGACTTAGTCGCTGGTTTGAAACGCATCGGCGGTTTTGAAATCTCTGTTGCTGCTTATCCAGAAACCCACCCCGAAGCGATCAGCGATCAGGATGATCTGGACAACTTGAAACGCAAAATCGACGCGGGTGCGACGCGGGCCATCACACAGTTTTTCTTTGATCCCGAAGTCTTCTTACGATTTCTGGATCGCGCCCGTGGTGCAGGAATTTCCATCCCCATCGTGCCGGGGATTCTGCCGGTCACCAATTTTAATCAGACGGCAAAGTTCGCCAAAATGTGCGGCGCATCTGTGCCGTCCTGGATGCACGATCTGTTTGATGCGCTTGATGACGATCCGGATACGCGTAAATTGGTGGCAGCCAGCGTCGCGGCAGAACAATGCCGGGTGCTGCATGCCAATGGCGTGAACGCGTTTCATTTCTACACGATGAATAAGGCTGATCTTTGCTACGCGATCTGCCACATCATGGGTGTTCGCGAAGATATCGCCACCTAGTTTTCTTTAATTTTTAGAACGAGATTTATCATGACGTGTTCTCACGCTGCTGGTCATAACGAAAATACGAGCCCTGTTGTCTCATTGAATCTGGACGCGGGCCCGGCATCACCAGAAAGCATGCCCCCAGCCCCCAGCACAGACTGCACGGATCAACTCATAAAAATCATGAACGAAAAAATCATGATGCTGGATGGTGCGATGGGCACCATGATTCAAGAACACGAATTGAGTGAAGACGATTTTCGAGGCACACGTTTCGCCGATTGGTCTCAAGACCTAAAAGGAAATAACGATCTCCTAACCCTGACACGCCCCGATATCATTCGCGACATTCATTTGGCATTTGCCCGCTCTGGATCCGATATCGTCTCAACGAATACATTCAATGCAAACAAGATTTCCCAGGCCGACTACGGTATGGAAGCCCTCGCGTACGAATTGAATTACCGGGCAGCGGAACTGGTGCGCGAGGCGGCAGACCAGATCGCAAGCGAAGACCCGTCACGACGGATATTTGTGGCAGGTGCCCTGGGCCCCACCAACCGAACGGCATCGCTGTCACCCGACGTCAATGACCCAGGATTCAGGAATGTCACATTCGATGATCTTGTTGAAACTTATGACGAAGCCCTGCGCGGTTTGATCGATGGTGGTGCCGATCTGATCATGGTCGAAACCATCTTTGATACATTGAATGCCAAGGCCGCGATCTATGCGATCATGCGCTTCTTCGATGAAGTCGGTCGTCGTTGGCCCGTCATGATATCTGGCACGATTACCGATGCATCTGGGCGCACGCTTTCTGGGCAAACACCCGAAGCATTCTGGCATTCAATCCGCCATATTAAACCATTGGCCGTTGGCTTTAACTGTGCACTTGGTGTCGAAGACATGCGCCCGCATATTCAGGCGGTCAGCGATATCGCCGATACATTTATTAGTGTCTATCCGAACGCAGGCCTGCCAAACGCATTTGGCGGTTACGACGATACGCCTGAACACATGGCAACCCACCTAGGTGACTTCGCAAAATCGGGACTGGTCAATATTGTCGGCGGTTGTTGCGGCACGACCCCATCACATATCCAGGCCATTCGCGATGCTGTGATCCCGCACAAGCCGCGCAATATACCCGAACCATCAACGGCGCTAACGCTTTCAGGGTTAGAGCCACTAAATTTTAACGATGTCACCGGGTTCGTGAATGTCGGCGAGCGCACCAACGTTGCAGGGTCTATCAAGTTCGCAAAATTAGTGCGTGAAGGGGCCTATCCCGAAGCCGTTGAAATCGCCCGCCAACAAGTCATCAATGGCGCACAGATCGTCGATGTGAACATGGATGATGCCATGTTGGACGGCGTCGAAGCCATGCGCACATTCCTGTTCTTGGTTTCGTCAGAACCTGATATCGCGCGCGTCCCCATGATGGTCGATAGCTCCAAATGGGAAATCGTTATCGAAGGGCTGAAATGCCTGCAAGGTCGCAGCATCGTCAATTCGATCAGCCTTAAAGAAGGCGAAGAAGAATTGATCACCCATGCCCGCGAAGCCATGCGCTTTGGTGCTGGCGTCGTCGTGATGGCATTCGACGAAGATGGCCAAGCCGACAGTTATGATCGCATGATCGAAATCTGCACCAAGACGTATAAAGTACTGACCCAAAAAGCGGGCTTCCCTCCTGAAGATATTGTCTTTGATCCAAATATTTTCCCCATCGCGACGGGGATCAAAGAGCATGATAATTTCTCAAAAGATTACATCGCTGCCGTCGAGACCATCAAAAAAGAAATGCCGTTAACCCACACATCGGGTGGCTTATCAAACATGTCATTTTCGTTCCGTGGCAACAACGCGGTCCGCGAAGCTATGCATTCGGTGTTCTTGTTTCATGCGATCAAAGCGGGACTTGATATGGCTATCGTTAACGCCGGGCAATTGGCGGTTTACGAGGATATCCCCAAGGATTTGAGAGACCGGGTTGAAGACGTCGTCTTGAATCGCCGCGAAGATGCAGCTGAACGATTATTGGAGGTCGCCGACCAGGCCGTATCCGGTGCCAAAGCGCAAAAAGAAGATTTATCCTGGCGTGAAAAACCAGTCGCCAGCCGATTAGAACATGCGTTGGTCCGTGGCATCACCGACTACATCGTCGAAGACACCGAAGAGGCACGCCAGCAATTTGCCCGTCCGCTCGAAGTGATCGAAGGTCCATTGATGGACGGCATGAATGTCGTTGGCGACCTGTTTGGGTCAGGGAAAATGTTCCTGCCGCAGGTCGTGAAATCTGCACGCGTGATGAAACAAGCCGTCGCATATTTACAACCGTATTTGGAAGCTGACAAAAGCTCTACCGAGAAAAAAGGCAAGATCGTCATGGCCACCGTTAAGGGTGATGTTCACGACATCGGTAAAAATATTGTTGGTGTCGTACTGCAATGCAACGGTTACGAAGTTATCGATTTGGGCGTCATGGTACCGTATGGCAAAATCATCGAAACCGCGAAGCGGGAAAATGCCAATATCATCGGCTTGTCTGGATTGATCACCCCGAGCCTAGAAGAAATGTGTACCGTCGCCCGCGAAATGACCCGGGCTGGAATGGATGTGCCATTGTTGATCGGTGGTGCCACCACATCAAAGGCCCATACCGCTGTTAAGGTCGCACCAAACTATGAGCATCCTGTGATCCACGTCTTGGATGCATCCCGTTCCGTAGGTGTCGCAAGCAAGTTGTTGAGCAGCACCCGCAGCGATGACTTGGTCAAAGAGATCGCCGCTGAATATGACGCGATCCGTGACAAGCACGCCGGCAAAGACGGTATGCGCAACATTGTGTCCATTGATGATGCCCGTCAAAATACCGTCGGCATCGATTGGTCAAATTACACACCGCCAACGCCAACCTTCACCGGCTTAAAAACGTTTGAGTCCTATGATCTTGCAGACATTGTAGATCGCATCGACTGGACGCCATTTTTCCGCACCTGGGATTTGGCGGGAACATATCCGCGCATCATGGATGACGACGTTGTTGGTGAAGCAGCCCGCAGCCTAAAAGCGGACGCGGACGCAATGCTTGAAAAAATCATTTCCGAGAAATGGCTGACAGCCCGTGCTGTCATCGGTTTCTGGCCTGCAAACAGTAACGGTGATGATGTTCAAATTTACGGGACAGATGGCAAGAACGCCCACATTGCAGATGTTCATTTCCTGCGCCAACAAATGTCGAAATCTTCAAAACGTGCCAACATGTGTTTGGCTGATTTTGTCGCACCTGCCGATAGCGGCGTTACCGATTGGATCGGTGGGTTTGCGGTAACAGCGGGCATCGGCGCTGAAGAACGCGCAAAAGCATTCGAGGATGCTAATGACGATTATTCTTCGATCATGTTAAAGGCCTTGGCCGATCGATTTGCCGAAGCATTTGCCGAGCATATGCACGAACGTGTGCGCAAAGAATTCTGGGGATATGCCGCCGAAGAAAGCTTAGAGAACGCTCAACTCATTGCTGAGGCGTATGACGGCATCCGCCCGGCACCGGGATATCCTGCGTGTCCCGATCACACCGAAAAGCGCACATTGTTCGAATTGTTAAACGCCGAAGATAACGCTGGAATGGCGCTCACAGAATCCTTTGCGATGACGCCAGCAGCATCCGTTTCAGGGTATTACTTTGCGCATCCCGAAAGTGCTTATTTCGGGATCGGTCGGATCGGACCCGATCAGGTCGCGGACTACGCGGAACGCAAAGGCATGGATCTGCAAGAAACGGAACGCTGGTTAGCGCCTAATCTGGGCTACACACCAGAAATCTAAGTTAGGCGTCTGGATCAATCGCTTTGATCAACGCGGCGTGGTCCAGATCTCCATCACCATTCGCGATAAGTCTGTCATAAAGATCGCGACTAAGAGACGTTGCAGGCATCTCTAAACCAAGTTGCGCGGCTAGCTCTAACGCTTGATCCATATCCTTGCGCTGTATGGTTGATTTCGCACCCGGTTCGAACGCGCCATCGATCATCCGTTGGCCATGCACTTCGAGAATTCGACTGTCAGCAAAACCACCGCTCAGCGCTTCACGAACCTTTGCCGGGTCCGCACCTGCACGACGCGCGAGTGCCAAGGCCTCGGCGACGGCACCAATGTTCAGGCCGACGATCACTTGGTTGGCTGCCTTCGCAACTTGTCCCGTGCCAATCGGCCCGACATGCGTGATGCGTTGACCTAGAACAGACAGAACCGGGAGTGCACGTGCAAATGCCTGTTCTGATCCGCCCGCCATAATCGTCAACGTGCCGTTTTCCGCACCAATGGTGCCGCCTGATACTGGGGCATCGACGTAATCGGCGCCTTTTTCCGCTGCACCTTCGCCAAACGCCCGAGTCGCCGGAACTTTGGTTGTGCTCATATCGATCACGAGTTTTCCGGCAGTCAGTCCTTCGAACACGCCATTCGGTCCCGTCATGACAGTTTCGACTGCCGGGGTGTCCGTTAACATCGTGATGATGATATCAGCGGTTTCCGCCACTTCTTTGGGGGACGTTGCGGCTGTCATGCCTTCTGACGCCAATTCATCAACGCTGGTACGAGAGCGATTATGGACAATCATGAGGGCACCAGCCCGGGCCAGATTACGTGCCATAGGTTTGCCCATGAAACCCAATCCGATCAGGCCAATCCGCATTCCTTGAATTTCAGTCATTAACCTTTGTCCTTTCGTCCAACACTCTTTAGCTTGCGTCTGGATTTGGCGAGAGAGTAGATACCTACTACGCAGCCTTCAACCATCCTTGCTGCAAAGAACCTGTATGGAACCCATTTTCAACGTCGTGCTTCCGGTATTTGCGATCATCCTGACGGGATACGCATGTGGACGTTTGGGCGTCCTGGGCCCTGCCAGCTCCGAAGCCATCAACAAGTTTGTCTATTTTGTCGCATTGCCCGTGCTGTTGTTTTACTCGATGGCGCGCGTTGACCCTGCCGAGATTTTCAATTGGCCATATCTAGGTGCCTTTGCTGGCGGCAGCATTATCACGACCATCATCGCGATTATCTTTGCGCGATTTGTGTTCAAGATCAGGCTCGCCGAGCAATCGATGTATGGCATGATCGCGATCTTTGGGAACACGGGATACATGGGTATCCCCCTTGCAATCATCGCATTTGGTGAGGCCGGGGCATTGCCCGCCATCGTCGCGACGGTTTTCCAAACTGCGGTCATGATCCCCATTTACGCCGTTTTGATAGAAGCGGACCTTCGCGGCGAGCGGAGCATGAAGGCCGCGATTGAAGTCACCAAGTCGCTGGCCAAAAACCCTCTTATCGTGTCTTCAGTCGCGGGGATTTTATGGTCTCTGACAGGAATCCAATTACCAACTCCCATCGCCAATTTTAGTTCGATCTTATCCGCCGCAGCGGGTCCAAGTGCATTGTTCGCGATTGGCCTTTTCATGGTCGGCAAGCCGCTGTTCCACGGGTTTGCAGAGACCAGCTCTGTTAGTTTTATCAAACTGTTCATCCACCCCGTGATCACCTGGGCATTGTTCATGTTTGTGTTCGATGTTGATCCACTTTGGCAAGCGGTTGGGCTGTTGATGGCAGCACTGCCGGTTGGCGCGCTTTGCTTTGTCGTCGCACAGAATTATAACATCTACGTTCAGCGGACATCGGCATCTATATTGGTCTCAACCATTGTTGCCGTCTTAACATTGTCCGTCCTGTTCCTGTCACCATTAATGCAAAAAGGCCTGTTATGATTTCCAGACTAGGCGGCACTTTTATGATTTTAAGCATCATCGGCTTTGTCGGTGCCACGGCTTGGTGGATATCATTCTTCTATGATATTCTTGGCCAGGATTTTCAAATTGCCCGCGATTGTTTCTATTGGACGACGGATGCCTGTGCCCTGAAGGGAATGGCTGCCCTGTTCGCCGATGTCCCTGAATACGACCCCATGCTTCTGTGGGTATCTGTAGGGCTTTTTGGGTGCGGGTTGCTCGCGCGAATTATCTCACCCAGTCGCCATTAATCATCCTGGTTCAGAAATGACCGCGTGATTGCAATTGCATCTTTCAATCCGACACGATCAACTTTTGCATTGCTAGGGAACGCGCTTTCAAGTCGTGAAGGCATGGCACGGTCCAACATTATAAAGACCCCCTTATCAGATGCCCTCCTGATCAATCGCCCCACGGCCTGTGACAATTTTAAACGCGTCAGCATTTCATCATAGGTCTTGCCACCAAATGCTTTTCTGCGCGCTTTGTGCAGCAAATCCGGACGGGGCCATGGCACCCGATCAAAGACGATAACCCGAAGCGATTTTCCTGGTACATCAACGCCATCCCGAACGGCATCCGTCCCCAACAGGCAGGCTTTTTCCTCGGATCTGAAAATATCGACCAGCGTACCGGTATCTAATGGATCAACGTGCTGGGCCAGCAAGGGGATACCCATATTCTCCAACGGCTCACGAATCCGGCTTTCGACCGCACGCAACCTGGAAATCGCTGTGAATAAGCCCAGCCCCCCGCCACCAGCGGCTTTAAACAATTCCCGGTATGCTGATGCTGCTTGGTCCATATCGCCTTTTTGAACATCTCCAACAACGATGATCTGAAGCTGCTTTTCATAATCGAACGGCGATGCTTCAGCCTTTTGAAGCGGCCGGGTGGGCAGGTGATGTGTGCCCGTTCGTGCCTCGGCGACTTGCCAATCAAAGTCTGGATCACCTGTGCGGTCTGTCAGCGTCGCAGATGTGATGGCAACCCCGTGTGCAGGCTTAAACACCTCATCAGCCAACGGTTTCGTCGGATCAATCCAATGACGATGAAACCCAACATCAAAGTCACGACCCGAAATCCGCTCAACACCGAACCAGTCGACAAATTCGCTCGGCGTGTCGGCATTCAATGCCCCCAACATCGCCCGCCAATTGGATATTTGGTTCAGCGCGCGGCGTTCCAGTGATGCCGTCACAGCCTCTAGCTTCACCCGTGTCGATGTTTCTAAGACTTCGGCCTCATCGACCAACATCTTGTGCAAGGATGCCATCAAAAGGCCAATCGGCTTCGACAATTCTGCCAAAGCATTTTCGAGTGTCATCGCCGCTTCGCCCAAGCCATCGATTAACGGTTTAGGTTCTGCTTCTAGCGCATAAGGCCCATCTGCATCAGCGCTTCGTGCATAGACTTGTGCCTTTACCATGCTCAGGAACACTTCGGCGGGGCCTTCGGACCGTCCATCAGTAATCCGTTGATGCCATCCAGGTCCGGGTAACACACGGGCAGCACGCAAGGCATCGTCTAAGGCTTTTTCTGCCTGAATCTCACCAGCGATCAATTCTTCAACCCGTGACTTAAGCCCCCGTGATCTTGAACGACTACCCCCTTCCGCACCAACCAACCAGCGTCTGAGCTCGGATGTCTCCATCCCCGAAAGGTGTGCCGAAAACGCGCTATCTGCCGCACCGAACAAGTGATGAGCCTCGTCGAACACATATCTAAGTGGCCGATTTTCAGGGTCTGTGGATAAAGCCGCTTGGATCAAAACAAGCGCATGATTGGCCACCACCAATTCGGCACGACGCGCCCGGCGTACGCTATGTTCGATAAAGCATTTAGAATAGTGCGGACATGCAGAATAAATGCATTCCCCGCGCGTATCGGTAAGGTCCGTTGTGGCTTCTCGCCCAAACAGATGAATAAGCCACGCTGGGAAATCCCCCCCGACCATGTCCCCATCACGGGTGTCCATGATCCAGCGCGCGACCAAGCCCAATGCAATTGCATCGGGGCCATTCGCCAAACTGGACCGCCCCAGCGATTCTTCATAGTTCAATAGGCACACATAATTCTCTCGACCCTTGCGCACCACGATCCGCTCGCGTTTTGTTTCCCGGTCGGGATAAAGGCGATCAAGCTCTGTATCCAACTGACGCTGCAGATTGCGCGTAAAAGTCGAAATCCAGACGGGGGCCTCGTTTCGTTCTGCCCAAAGGCTGGCCGAAGCCACATATCCAAGGGTTTTTCCAACGCCGGTTCCCGCTTCGGCGATAACGACGCGGGGTTCGTCCTCGCGTTCACGGGGTTGAAACGCAAACGATAGGCTTTCAGCGTAGCGTTGCTGTTGTGGTCGCCGTTCCGATGTCCGTCCCAACAACATACCCAACCGGGTCAATGCTTCGGCGGGCGGCACGCTTATATTACCAGGGGGCACCTCGCGCGGCTGATCCTCCCAATCCGGTAATCTGCGCCAAACCTGGGTCGCCCCCGTCAACGCGGATGTATGGGGGGCTTCGCCGCCGCCCATGGCACCGATTATGGCAGGCGCCCATTGCCAGCCAGCGCGCGCCATCGACCAAGCGATATTGGTAACTTCAACGGGCTTGGTCTGTGTTTCTTCTAAAAGCACTTCTGCAGCGTGAAAAAGCATCTGCGCCATCTGTTCGGGAGTCTCGGGAATGGCTAAATCCAGGACCGCCGCAATGCCCCGTGGGGTCGGCAAACAAAACTGCGCCGGCCTCACAAAGGCAAATAATTCAAGTAAATCAAAGGCCTGGAAATCACCAAGCCGCGCCCTGGCCGCCACCGCGCGGCGATGGCATACGAGCGGCCTCATTCCATCGGACAGCTTTCGACCCAATTCGCGGTGCGATAGTTGGTCGATCTCGCCGTCACGACTAAGCAAAACCGCATCCCGTGTCCCCATAATCAATGCAGGGGCGTCATCGAACGGTAAGGTTTGTTTGATAGAAGGAGGATGCGTCATCGAATCGAGTATACGAAGATGGGCGCTGCATGTCCCGTGTTGCGCCAAGGAAAAATGCGGAAAATCGTTATTAAACGCTTTGCCGATGGTGGGCCGCTAAGTTCTATGCATAATCAAGAATACAATTGAGGAGGGACCCATGGCCAAGAAACCAACAGCACCCATCGCGAATCCAGTCGCGCCGGAAATATATGCAGATCGTGCTAGCGCCGTCGCCCTACGTGGGAACGTCGCGCGAATCACGCTTGCGAGCGAGCGCTCAAACGAAGACAATGCGAATATCGAAGCCGTCGTGGCCGGGCATATCGCGCTATCAGTTCGTGGTTTCCTGCATCTTTATGCACAAATGCAAAGCGTCGTCAGTCAGATGGAAGCCAGTGGCCTGATCAAGCGCCCTGATGCTGAAGCCAAAAAACCGACGAAACCCGCCACAAAAACGGTTGCAAAAACTGCAAAAAAACCAGCGCGACGTAAGACGGCACAAACAAAGAAGACGTGATCGCAATATCGCAATTTCTAGTCTTGAATATACCATCGCTTAGTCGTATCGGTTACGTTAATGGTGGTGAATCAAACGGAGCTTTGATCCTTGCTAAGAAGAAACAAAAACAAAATAGAGGTTGGCGATCGTTTCGTGAAGTCGGACGACCCCAAAACCGTATGGGTCGTTTCAGGCCGCGGCAGTTCAGTTGCGCCGATGCCCCACTACAAAGTCGTTCAAGAAGGCTACATGAGCCGGATGCGTACCCTCGCAGAGAACGTTCTTTTGGACCCGGATTACTACAAGCGTATATCTGCCGAAAATTGAGGCATAGCTTCGATAATACGCTTGGCCTCTCACTCAAAATTCCAACATACCGGTTCAGATCGTGACAGAACCGTCCGATCCACAAAGCGAACAAGAACGCCGCGCAGATGAGCGCAGGCGTGATGATCGCCGTGCCGAGGATCGTCGAAAAAACCAAGCCCTTCCCGAAGCCGTAGAAGGCTGGGACGGCATTGATCGACGAAAAGATGACCGCCGCGCTGAACAAGAGCGCCGCGCAGAAGAACGGCGCACCCACGACGCCGAGTGGGAAACACAAGCAATTGATGATTTCTGGCCGATGGATAGCGAACGGCAACGAGATCATGATCGCCGCCAAGACGAACGGCGAGGGAAAGAACGCCGTCGGGCACAACTTTCAGCTGATCAAGTTGAGGGCTGGGATGGAGAAGACCGTCGAGCGGAAGATCGCAGAGACTTGGAGCGCCGTGAATTAGAACGACGCATTAGATCCAGTCAAATCGCAGATAGCGGGAAAACGCCTGGCGTCTGATCGGCACGACGTCCCGCGTTAAGAGCGATTACCCAGCTTGCGATATTTCCGAAATAGGTCGATTGACCAAATTTTCACGCTGAAATCACGGAATCGGAATTCTTCCAGGGGAACCGCATCCGCTGGAAATTCGGGCATTTTACTTCGGTAATAATACGCCACCACAACACCCTTGGGCGTCGCTGCGATATGAGCGCTGGTAATGTCGTGATCTATACCCATTTGCGCCATCGGCGTTTTTAATCGTCCCAGGAATTGATACTGCCCATGGTAGGTGCCGAAATTGGCGAGCGCATACCCTTGATCTTCATATTTTTTGAGCGCCATTGCGATAGGCTTCAGATCATACGTCTGGGCTAATTTATCCTTTGCCACCAAGTGCGTGATCAAGATCAGACCTGCCATGCATACGGCAACCACCTTGATTGCCGACGTAACAGAGCGCCCCGCCAAGAACCAAATCAAAACCACCATGATCAATAAGGCGCCGCCCCAATAGGGGTTGAGCAACTCGAAGCGCTGCGGGTTCTTGATGAAATCCGATAAGTGCGGGAACGCCAAAAGTAGGACACATAAAACGGCAAAAAAGCTCGCCATTAAAGCGCGACTCATCTTGGGAACAGGTGTATCCGCCTGCACCGAGAGAACCCGAGCGAACAAAAGCGCAAAAGCTGCGAATTCTGGAAGCAAATAGTGCAATTGCTTGCCGGAAATCAGCGAGAATACGAAAACGGCAGGAATGACCCAGGCAATCAGCACCCGAAAGGCGCCATCAGCTATATCAAACCTAGACCTTAGACTCTGCCACAGTTGCGGCCACAAAAGCCATGGCAGGAGCAGAGGTGGAATAACGGCCAAATACCACCAGAACGGTCGGGCATGATCGAAACTTTGAACAATACGTCCTGCCGACTGCCCCCAGAAAATCATATTCCGGTATTCTTCTCCGCCCTGAATGCCCGCCGGTATAGCCCATACCAAGGCAATCGCGGCACCGATCAGAAACGCGATGAACAGGCGAAAATACCATTGCTTCCAACTGACCAAGGGCTGATCTGGCCCGCTGGATAGCCTTGGTCCCCACCATGGTGCCAGCAACGCAACTGGCAAAATATGCAATAAGATCGCGGGTCCCTTGGCCAATACACCCAGACCAATCGCAAGCCCGACAAGCAACCATCCAGACCATCCGCCATCACGCCATGCCGTGATGATGCCAAGCAGCGCCAAGACAGTGAATGTCGCCAGCATCATGTCGAACATGGTCACTGTCTGGAAAATCGCCCAAAACGCAGTCCCTACAAGAAGTAGCGGCGTTAATTGGGCAGTCACCTTGTCATCAGGCCACAGCAATGACGCAAGTCGGACACTGCCCCAAAGGGTCGCAACGGCAAAAAAAGGCGCAACCAGGCGCGGCCACCATTCGTTAACGCCGAATACAGACCAGCCTGCGGTCATCAACCAGAATAACAATGGTGGTTTGTGGTGATATGGCTCGCCGTTCAAATACGGGACGATAAAGTCACCCCGCATCCACATCTCCCAAGCGACGGCAAGATACCGTGTCTCATCAACGGGAAGCGGTGGACGAAACACGATTCCCGACGCCACCGCCAATGCCCAGCAGGCAAGCCAAATTGGAAGTGAACTTTTCACCATTACTTTCCCGCGGCCTCGCTCGGGCCAACATCATCGGCATCGACCACGCCTGCATTTTGCAAATGGTGGCTATCGCGATAGCGGCGATACAGCCAAAGGCCAAGCCCACCCGAAACCGCAAATAACACAACACTGGCACCCAGGCGTAAATTCGGCTCTACGGCAAACCCGGACCCAGCAATGGCAAAAATCAGCATCTGAGGAATGTAGCCCACGGCAGAACCGCTCACGAAGGGAAAAATCTTAACGCTTGAGACACCTGCCAGCATGTTGGTCAGAACGTTCGATCCCAAAGGCAAAAACCGGATCAAAATCGTCGTCGTAAAAGTGTTTTCACTAAGGAACGCATCAAATCGGCGGAGTTTCTCTGGGAACCGGTGTATCACCAAATCCCGCACCAGATAACGCGATACGGTGAAAGTGACGATGCACCCAAGTGCGGCAGCGGCGACACTAATTGCGGTACCGAGGGTTATACCAAAAGCATACCCCGCCAAAAATGCCACCGCTTGGCGAGGCAAACCAACGGCTGTAAAGAAGATACCGACGCCCAGGAACAGGATTTCGCCTTCAAGGCCATGCCCACGTACCGCTTGGTCGATCCATTCCTTGTCCAACATATCGCCAAGCGACGTTGATTTAATCAGCAAGCCGATACCGATCAACAGCGCAAACAAAGCAATACTGCGAATGACTAGCTTTGCCGTCATGATGAACGAGACGTTTCCTCTGTATCGATTTCAACCCGGGCTGGACGCGACTTCAACCACATGACGCCAAAGATATCGACGATCCCGACCCAAAGCCGATTGAATAAACCATATTTGGATTGGCCGCGTTCCCGCGGGCGATGGTTCACGGGGACCGAAATGACTTTGCCGCCTGCACGGATCGTCAGCGCGGGCATAAAGCGGTGCATGTGATTAAAGGCCGGAAAACCGACAAACATGGCGCGGGGAAAGACTTTAAGACCACACCCGGTATCCGGCATGGCATCGCCCAACAATGTGGACCGAACGCCATTGGCAACCTTTGATGATATCCGTTTTAACCAGGTATCTTTTCGTTTCGCACGCCATCCAGCGATCATAATCAAAGATTTTTCAGGGCCCGAGACTTCGCGATATCTCTTTAGCAGGGCCGGAATATCGGCGGGGTCGTTCTGGCCATCGCCATCCAACGTCGCAATCACGTCACCACGCGCGGCATGGACACCCGTATTGATGGCGTTCGATTGGCCAGCACCGTTCTTATGACGAATGCTTCTGAGCATGGGAAATTTCTGCTTTGCCTCTTTGAGGATAGCCGGTGTGCGGTCTCCGCTCCCGTCATCGACGTAGACAATTTCAAAGCTCTCAACACCGTCCAAAGCTGCAACGATCTCGGTCACGAGAGGAATAACATTTTCCTCTTCGTCCTTCACGGGCACCACGACAGAAATGGCGATGGGCTGATTATCTGGACCGGCGGCTTGCATGTCTGCGCGGTCTCCCTGAACTAAATAAATCCGTGCGCCGCTTTTACAACGCCGGACCCCGAAGAGCCAACAATTTCGGGCACTTCCGGGGGATTGTTAATTTTTAACGGCATTCAATCTATCCAGGCGAAGCCGTTGTCGACCGTCACTTAACCGATGCATGGCAAGCATCGTCGATGCGAATACACCCAGCGCCGTGCCGCCCGCGATCAAAAACATCACCAACAGCTGATATTTCACGGCCTGAACAGGCTCAACGCCCGCCAAAATCTGCCCCGTCATCATACCTGGCAAAGACACCAAACCTGCAGCAGCCATACCGTTTACAGTGGGTATCAATCCCGCGCGCATCGCATTTTTGATGGGGACCTGCATTGCAGACCGAAATGTGTGCCCCAAGGCAAGCCGAGCCTCTATTTTCATGCGCCCGGCATCTGCCTCGGATAACAAACGGTCGAGTGCCAGGCTAACCCCCGTCATGGTATTGCCAAGAATCATACCCAGAATCGGTATCGCATAACGCGGATCATACCAGGGATCTGCATGAAACTGGGTGCCCAAGGCAAAAATCGTCACTGTCCCTGCGGCCAGTAACATTGACGTGGTGCCGAGGCCATAACCCCAGAACCCCACAAAAGATCGTTCTTGGCGTGAAATCGCCTCTCGTCCGGCAAAGCCGATCATCAAAACCGCAACCAGCAACGTCAGCCAAGGAGACACGCTCGCGAACAATGCCTTCAATACCAGACCGACAAGCGTCAGTTGAACCACCATGCGCGTTGCGGCAATGACCAGCCGTTTCGCAGTCCCCAATTTGTAGTAAATCGACAATCCAGCATTGATACACAGCAGCGAAGCCGCGATGGCGATATCCCAATAACTCAGGGCGATGTATTCAGCCATTACGCCGCACCTTCGAGATGCAGCGCGCCTTTTTCGATCAGGTATCGTTCCGACGACATTCGGGCAGCTTGTGCCTTGTCATGCGTGACCAAAATCACAGTTACACCGCTACCAATCATTTCGTGAAGCAGGCTTTCAACTTTAGCCGTTGCCTCGGAGTCGAGTGCCGATGTTGGCTCGTCTAACAACAACACTTTAGGGCCTTGGACCATGGCACGCAGCAAAGCCATACGTTGACGTTCGCCCGTTGATAAGCGGTCAACACGCCACGCCATCGCATCATCGGCAAACCCCAATCGCACAAGATAACCGGCAGCGATATCCGGGTTTTCAAAATGGTCTCCGACGTGATCGAGCCACCATCCGCTTTCAGCAGGCACATAGCAGACATCGCGTCGCCACTCATTTGGAGCAACGTCATTGCGATCTTTGCCGTTTAATGAAACACGACCTGTGTTTGGATCTAGATCGGCAATGGCCCGCAACAGCAGGGATTTTCCCGCCCCCGATTGGCCGCGAATGCCAATACAGGCGCCACTTGGCACGTCGAAGCTGATCGACTGCAATCCCGTTCGCTCCAATTGATCGATCTTAAGCAAAACCGTGATGCTCCTTATCGCGTCGACAAAAATCGGCTGATCCGCTAACAGAAGTAATATGATTATAAGGGTCTTACATCTATGAGCACCACAAATCCCCCGATTATCCATCATGAAACGGTGATTTCAGATTGGGTCGACTACAACGGTCACATGAACGTCGCGTATTATGTGCTGGTATTCGATCACGCGACGGACGTGTTTTTAGACTCCATCGGCATGAATCATGAACTACGAAATGCGACGGGCAGCTCGGTCTTTGTCGCTGAGGCCCATGTCACCTACGATGATGAAGTGATGGAAGGCGATATCGTCGAAATTTCATCTCAAGTGATCGGCATCGACGATAAACGGCTTCATCTGTTCCATCGCATGTATAGAAAATCAGATGGCGCACTTGCCGCCACCAATGAATTGATGATTCTACATGTGAACTTAAACACACGCCGAGTTGGGCCATTCCCTGATCCAATAATGTTACAACTAAAAGACATTTCCGCGCGTCATGGCGAATTTCCACGACCCGACAAGTTGGGACGTGTTATGGGAATTCCGCACAAGTTAAAATAAACGTGCAATTTACGCATTAATTTTTTGAGGCCTTTTTCGATGGCTGACACATCAATCCCGATAGAAGTCCTAGATTGCGTGCCGACATCTGTGATCGTCGTTGATGGCAAGCGGCGCATCATTCATGCCAATCGCGCGGCGCTTGATGTGCTAGGTGCGGCCGCGTTGGGTCGAGATTTAGCCCTTAGTTTGCGGCATCCTAACGTCTTGGATGCGATTGATTTTATTCTGGACGGCAATGACGAAATGTCGGGCGAAATCGTCTTGCCCGTACCTGTTCCCAGGCATTTGGCGTTTCGCACGGAGCGTATTCGAAATGCCCCCCTCGAAGACGGCTCCGTTGCCACAATCGTCTTAACCGATATCACTGCGGCTAAAAAAGCCGAGGAAATGCGTGTAGATTTTGTGGCCAATGTCTCGCATGAGCTGCGATCCCCGCTAACGGCACTGATCGGGTTTATCGAAACATTGCGCGGCCCCGCCAGTGACGATAGCAACGCACGAACACGGTTTTTAGATATCATGCACCGCGAATCGCAACGCATGTCACGACTGATCGAAGATCTTCTGTCCTTGTCACGGGTTGAGGTCAATGTGCACGTCGCGCCGAAAAAATCCGTCAACATTCAAAATATTCTGACGGCCGTGATCGAGGTCTTACAACAACAGGCATCAAAACGTGGCGTGTCCATCAACTTTGAAAGCCCTTCACAGACTCATCTCGCCATTGGAGATCCCGATCAGCTCAACCAAGTGTTCCGCAATCTCATCGAAAATGCCATCAAGTATTGCGGAGAGAATCAGGTCGTAGATATCCACCTAGCAGAAACACCACGTGTGCCCGGAACATCAAATAAAGGCGTGTCTATCAGTGTAACGGATCACGGACCGGGCATTCCAAAAGATGTCATCCCGCGCCTGACAGAGCGATTCTTCAGGGTCGATAAGGCACGGTCGAGCATGGCTGAAACCGGCCTCAACAGCACAGGCCTGGGCTTGGCGATCGTCAAACACATCGTCCGTCGCCACCGCGGTCACTTATCCGTTGAAAGCACACTCGGAAAAGGCAGCACATTCACTGTTTTTTTAAATGCTGCGCCGGCCTCTGCAATTCCTGCCGAGATTTAATTCTAAATAATTCAATGGGTTACTGTTATAGCCCACACATCCGTAGGATATGTCATAAATCTGTAGTCTTTCCGTCATAAATGGGTCTTCGCTGGCACATAGGTTGCGCTCACCGAAGCAATCGAAACGATCACTTGTCCGATCGACGCTTTGGATTTTTAGGAGTTACTTTTCCTTTGCATGAAAGCAGGAGTTACCAAATGTATCGTAAATTTCTTGGCATTGCCGTCGTAGCAAGTGTTGTTGCGGCTGGTGGTTCAGCGGCAGAAGCTCGCGACCAGATCCGAATTGTCGGATCATCCACCGTTTACCCATTTGCCACTGTTGTTGCTGAACGTTTCGGCAAAACCACGAATTTCAAAACCCCCGTTATCGAGAGCACAGGCTCCGGCGGTGGGTTGAAACTGTTCTGTTCTGGTGTCGGCGTTGAGCACCCAGACATCACCAACGCATCGCGTCGGATCAAACAATCCGAAGTTGAGCTTTGCGGCAAAAATGGCGTAAACGACGTCACCGAAATCAAATTCGGATATGACGGCATCGTCATCGCAAATGCAAAATCTGCTGAGCAGGCTAAATTCACCAAACAGCAAATCTTCTTGGCACTCGCAAAGAATATTCCTGATGGAAAAGGCGGCTTGAAAGAAAATGACAACATCAAATGGAGCGAAGTTGATCCTTCTTTACCAAACAAAAAAATTGAAGTACTTGGCCCTCCTCCAACCTCTGGCACACGTGACGCGTTTGCTGAGTTGGCACTCGAAGGTGGCTGCAAGACTTTTGACTTCATCAAAGCAATGAAGAAAACCGACAAGAAGAAATACAAAGCTGTTTGTCACGGCGTTCGTGAAGATGGCGCATATATCGAAGCTGGCGAGAACGATGTTTTGATCGTTCGTAAACTCGAAGCCAATCCTTTGGCATACGGTGTGTTCGGATACTCGTTCCTCGACCAAAACGCTGATAAAGTTCAGGGTTCCATCGTTGAGGGTGTGGAACCAACATTCGAGAGCATTGCCGATGGCGAATACAAAGTATCGCGTTCACTTTACTTCTACGTAAAGGGTGCACACGTCGGCAAAGTCCCTGGCATCAAAGAATTCGTTGCCGAATTCTCGTCAGAGCAAGCCTCTGGTGAAGAAGGGTATCTGTCCGACCGCGGTCTGATCCCAATGCCAGAAGCCGAGCGGAAAAAATTCCGTATGGACGGCGAAAAGATGGCGAACAACATCAGCTTCTAATGAACGATTTGGCCCTCGGCATTCTCCGGGGGCCAACTTGTTTCTCCTAACAACGATCTACTTGCATTTTCATTTGTACATTAATACTCAGGCCTCATTTATTTCATAGGCTCGCGAATAGTTTTTCCGCCAAGCGCTCTCTTTTAGGACACGCCACGACATGTCGTTTTATTTGGTTCTCATCGCACTGATTGGTCTAACTGTTACCGGATACTATTTGGGCCGGTCTCGTGCCATTAAAAGTGTCGATGGCAATGCGCGAATTCTTCACTCGCGTCCTCATTATTACGGCTACTTCGTGGCACTATGGTGTGGTCTGCCAGCGATCCTCGTTCTGGCAGTGTGGACAACGATGCAAACCCCGATTGTCGAATCGATCATCCAATCCAGCTTGCCCGCCTCTGTCACATCGGATGATCCAGCCCAGTTATCGCTGATTATGAATGACATCCGGAACCTGGCATCGGGCAACATTACATCCGGCGAGATTACGTCTGATCTGCGTGAAACAGCAGATCGGTTCAATAGTCTGGTGGCAATTGGCGATTTAGCGCGCTTTGGCGTCATCCTTTCCATCGCCATCGCAGCAATCGCGTTCTTCCGTAGCCGGATCACACCAAGCTTTCGGGCACGCAATCGCGTAGAACGCATTTTACTGGTGTTGCTCATCATTTCATCGACCATCGCCGTTCTGACAACAGTCGGAATTGTCATGTCACTGGTATTCGAATCCTTGCGATTTTTTGAGAAAGTCTCCCCGGCAGAGTTTTTATTCGGCCTGGAATGGAGCCCACAAACAGCACTTCGCGCTGATCAAGTGGGCTCAAGCGGCGCATTCGGTGCCATTCCGCTGTTTGCTGGTACACTTTTGATTTCATTCTTGGCGATGTGCATAGCAGGCCCCGTTGGTCTGCTGTCCGCCATTTACATGGCCGAGTACGCGCCCACCAAAGTTCGCAATACCGTCAAACCGTTGCTGGAAATTTTGGCCGGGATACCAACGGTAGTTTACGGCTTTTTTGCCGCCCTCACCGTTGCCCCATTGATGCGCGACACGGGCCTTGATCTCGGCCTGGTCATCTCATCTGAAAGTGCGCTGGCAGCTGGTATTGTGATGGGCATTATGATTATCCCGTTCGTATCATCTCTTTCTGATGATGTGATCAATGCCGTACCACAAAGCCTTCGCGAAGGGTCCTATGGATTAGGTGCCACCAAATCTGAAACCATTAAGCGCGTGATTTTACCCGCGGCACTGCCAGGTATCGTCGGGGCGTTCATGCTGGCTATTTCCCGCGCCATCGGTGAAACCATGATCGTGGTCATGGCTGCAGGCCTTGGTGCAAACCTGACGGCGAACCCGTTCGAAGCCGTCACCACCGTCACCGTTCAAATTGTCACCCTACTTGTCGGTGACCAAGAATTCGACAGTGCCAAAACCTTGGCGGCCTTCGCCCTGGGCTTGGTGCTGTTCTGTGTAACATTGTGCCTGAACATCATCGCATTGACGGTGGTCAACAAGTACCGAGAGCAGTATGACTGATATCGTAATGAACAGTTCTCCCCGCCCCACCGACCATAACCAAGACCGCGCTGCCAAGGCATCAGATGCCGTCAAGCGCGGCCTCAAAAAACGATATGCCGCTGAAAGACGTTTCAAGGCATACGGCATTACCGCAATTGCCATCGCAATGGGCTTTATTGCTATCCTGTTTGGCACGATCATTTCGAATGGTCTGCCCGCATTCTCGGAAACCGTGATCAAACTAGAGATCGACGTCTCTGAAGAGATTATTGATCCAACGAAAGAACGCGACCCAGCCGTCATCAGAGCCGCCAATTATCGGAAACTCGTTTTTGATGATTTCCGCGCACTCTTCCCCGACGTCACAGCCCGTCGCGACAAGCGTGATCTCACGAAAATCCTGAGCAGCGGTGCCACATTTGAAATCCAGCGACTTGTGACCGAAGACCCGGGCCTCATCGGTAAGACTATAATCCTAGAAGTGCCCGTGGCCGCAGACTTTGATCTTTATAACAAGGGCGTGATTTCACGCGACGTCGGCGAAGATGATCGACGTCTTAAGGACAAACAACTCGACTGGTTCGATGCCTTGGTTGAAAAAGGCATGATCGAAACCCGCTTCAATACGACATTTTTTACGCATGCAGATTCTCGTGATCCAGAATTATCCGGTATCTTAGGCGCTGCGGCAGGCACATTCTTCACGATGTTAGTCACTTTGATGCTCTCGTTCCCCATCGCCGTGGCAGCCGCTGTGTACCTCGAAGAATTCGCGCCCAAGAACAAGCTGACGCAGATTATCGAGGTCAACATCAATAACTTGGCAGCGGTGCCTTCGATCGTTTTCGGATTGCTCGGCCTTGCGATGTTCATCTCCTTCTTTGGGTTACCGCGATCGGCGCCACTCGTCGGCGGCATGGTTCTGGCATTGATGACCATGCCAACCATTATCATCGCATCCCGCGCCGCGCTAAAAGCTGTGCCGCCATCCATTCGTGAAGCGGCATTGGGCTTAGGCGCATCTAAAATGCAAGTGGTCGGACAGCATGTTCTGCCGCTGGCGATGCCCGGCATCCTGACGGGGACCATCATCGGCATGGCACAGGCGTTGGGTGAAACCGCACCTCTGCTCATGATTGGCATGGTTGC
>DGNZ01000290.1 GCA_002389175.1 Rhodospirillaceae bacterium UBA4479
TCGGCAACAAAACCGGCAGCATCTTGATCGTGAAGTTGGCAACATTCCGCAGCCCCTGATCAATGGCGAATACGATGCTCTGATGCGCGCCCAACATGCTGAACTGATAGGCGTCCGTCCCCAGTCCATATGTCGCGACCCATGACCCCAGTGTCCCAAAGGCAAGAACCCCTGCGGCAAGCCAATGGCGACCCCACAACAAAAACACACCAACACCCATCGCAACGGTGATATCGACCGTTTTGAACGCCCAAGCACCATAACCCAAGATCAGTGCCCACAGCGTTGCTTTCATGGCCGACGCAGGATAAAGCCGCAAAAATCCGATGATCAGCAACGCTTCGATAGCTGTGCTCCAGATATCGGGACGGGTCGTCATCGCCCAGAACCCGGCTAGCGGTCCGAAAAACACCAAAACCGACAGGCCCAGCGCCAGTACATCGACCCTGGATACATCCGTCCGTTGAACTGCTGCCAGCCCGATCATAGTCCTGTAGGCGATCAACGCACCGACGGCGGCCCCCAGCACCGTTATCAGACGCGTTATAGTCGGCAACCATGCATCCGCCAGCCCAAAAACATCCAGAATCAGGCCGGTGATTGACCCATAAAACACGTAGTAGAACCAATTAAAGTTGCTGAACGTATAGGGAATTTCGTGGGTAAAAGTGTAAACGTCGCGGCCGTTGATGTACTTCCAGATCGCATATAAGGATTCCTGCTCAAACCCGCTGGTCTGCAACTGCAATGGTTCGAACAAAGATACGTTGGACATCAGCCGCATCGCAAAAAGCCCGAGAACGATTAACGTCCCGACCCCACTCGCCACCACTACCCACCCAGATACTTTCTTCAACACTGATGTCCCGATCACACCGTTCGACGATTCCGCGAACCATATCAACCCAAACGGTTGACCGCCACAGCATCATTGCGACTGCTGCATGTCCACGATAGAAAGTGACTGGATTTAGGGGACGAGATGATAAATATCGCTATCATTGGTGCAGGACATGGTGTCAGAGTATTGGCCCCTGCCATTGATATGGTTCCCGGCGCACGCCTGGTGGCACTGGCGACACGATCCGAAAGTTCCCTAGACGACGCGCGTAAAACACTTGATGTGGATACGTTTACCACAGATTGGCAAGATTTGATCCAAGCTGACAACATTGATGCCGTCGCCATTGCCGTCCCGGCCGCGGCCCAGTTAGACATCGCCGTAGCCGCATTTGAAGCTGGGAAACTGGTTTTTCTGGAAAAGCCCCTATCCACAGCATTGGCAGATGCTGAAACGATTGCCGCTGCCGCAGACCGCAGCCATCAAAGCCCCGTTATGGATTTCATTTTCCCTATGCTGGAACCTTGGCGCGCACTGCATACCGCACTTCAGGGACATGACATTGGCGATATCACAGACTTCAAGCTGGAATGGCGGACTGAGACCTATGCCAACAAGCACAAGCTAGATAATTGGAAAACCCGACAAGCCGAAGGCGGTGGAACGCTTTTGAACTTTGCATCACATTCGTTCCACTACTTGTCTTGGTTGTTTGGTAAAACCGCATCTCTTCAGATGTCACTTTCAAAACCTGATGATGACCCCCGTGATGGAGACACACGGGTAGAGGGTGAAGTGACATTTACGAGCGGCGCAAAAGGCACTATTGAAATTGATGCCGCATATATGGGCGCACCCTGCCATCGCATCACCGTCCATGGTAACCAAGGATCACTTATTCTTGAGAACACAACTCGGGATTATGTCCGCGGGTTTTCTCTGGTCAGTGCAACGGCATCTGATGATCGCGTTGTAGATACCGAGATCGAGAGCTATGCAGGCGATGGGCGCATCATCGCGACGGCGCGTATACTGGATACATTTTTGCGCACCAAGTCATTCCCCCCTGGATTGGGCGTCCATGACGCGCTAAAAACCCAGCGTCTATTGGATGCGGCACGTCAATCACATCTATCTGGTCGGCAGTTTGTTGCCGGGCGCGATTATCAAGATTAATCACGAGGATTCACGAACACTGTGAAAAAACATCTGGTTACCGGCGGCTCTGGGTTTATCGGAGCAGGCCTGGTTCAACGATTGGTACAGAATGGCGATGCGGTCCGCGTACTCGACAATGGATCACGGGGTGCATTGCGGCGACTGGAATCCATCGATGGCCAATATGAATATCATGAGGTTGATATTCGCGATGCAGAAACCGTCCGCAAGGCCGTCAGCGGTGTCGATGTCGTCTGGCATCTGGCCTATGTGAACGGGACCGAATTCTTTTATTCAAAGCCTGACCTCGTTCTGGATGTCGGGGTCAAAGGCATGATCAATGTGATCGACGCCTGCCGGGCTGAAGACGTTGGCGAATTGATTCTGGCATCCAGCTCCGAGGTGTATCAAACGCCCCCAGTGACACCGACATCAGAAAACGTGCCGCTGATCGTTCCAGACCCACACAACCCACGTTATTCGTATGGCGGTGGGAAAATCATTTCCGAGTTGCTGACCCTGAACAACGCGCACCACTTCGACCGGGTTCAAGTTTTTCGCCCGCACAACGTATATGGCCCGGATATGGGATGGGAACATGTGCTGCCACAGTTCGCCCTCAGGGTCCGGTCATTGATTGCAGAATATCCCGAAGGGCCGCTGCCGTTCCCCATTCAAGGTGACGGATCTGAAACACGCGCATTCTGCTATATCGAAGACCTAGTCGATGGCTTGATGCACATGGCATCTTCGGGCGAACATCGAGGCGTTTATCACGTTGGCACACAGGAAGAAGTTGCAGTCCGCGACATCGCCGTTCATGTCGGCGCTTGTTTTGATCGCGAACTCAGCATCGAGCCCGGTCCCTTGTTAAAGGGCAGCACCCTGCGGCGGTGCCCCGATATTTCAAAACTGGCCGGCTTAGGATATCAGCCCAAGGTTTCACTAAAGGATGGGATCTCGCGACTCTGCGCGTGGTACGACGAAAACGCCGAGCTGGCCCCTAAATCGAAGGACGCAAAATGACCGACGCGCTGACAGCAGGCACGCAATCCAGCCAACCCGTTACCCACTGCCAGGTTTGCGGATCAACAGATTTGGAATCACAATTGTTCCTGGGGTATTTGCCACCGGTGAACACCATGCATCCGATCGGTTCCGTATTATCCGAACAACCCGCGTACCCGGCCCAGCTTATGCACTGCGGGAATTGTGATTTGACCCAACTGGGCCTGATTGTAGATCCGGAAATTCTGTTCCCACCAGACTATCCGTACACCAGTGGAACGACAAAAATTCTGCATGAGAATTTCGCTGAAATGGCGGCTGAGGCGACCGAATTATTGGGGCTGACATCTGATGACTTGATCGTGGATATTGGATCAAACGACGGCACATTGTTATCTAAATACAAAGACCTGGGTTATCCCGTTCATGGCATCGAACCAACAGACGCCTACAAACTGGCGGTCGCTGCAGACATTCCGACGACCAACGATTTCTTTACCGCTGACGTCGCCAAACGCGTCGTTGGCGAGGTCGGAAATGCCAGCGTTATCACCGCGTGCAACTGCTTCGCACACATCGAAAACATCGGCAATATCGTCGATGGCATTTTGGAATTCATTGGTGATGACGGTGTGTTCATTTCCGAATCGCACTATCTGATCAGCCTGCTTGAGACGCTGCAATACGACACGGTCTATCATGAACACTTGCGTTACTATTCGCTAAAAAGCATCAGCTACTTATTGGAGAGCAAAGGTCTGGAGGTTTTCCACGCCAAACGTATTCCAACGCACGGCGGATCGATCCGTGTATAT
>DGNZ01000326.1 GCA_002389175.1 Rhodospirillaceae bacterium UBA4479
GGGGAGAGGGCAGGTGAGGGGGTGCTTAGTACGCGTACTCGATGAACACCGTATCCACATTGAGGTGCCAGCGTTTGTTACTTAGGTCGCAAGCCAGAGGTAAAGGCAACGGCGAAGACGCCCAAAAATGGTGCCACTAAGAGTGTTATGAATACCAAACTCCAACCGTTCCATTGATCGCTATATAAGATGAATACCATTCCTATAAGTGTGCTGAATATAATTACGGCAATCCAAAAAGCTTTCTTAGAAATGCAATGGGAGGCCGTTCCTAGAATTACCTCAACCAAGATGTAAATTATAATATCAAGCATGATGGATCATTATTACCACATCGACTCGACCGTCGCGACGTTAGGCCTGGCTCAGGGCCAAACAATTCATATTCGTCGTCCCGGAAGCCTTTAGGCTGTCCGGGATCTTGTTTATCTCTGCACATCATTTCTGAGTGATACAAGATCCCGGCCTTCCGCTGCGCTGCAGCCGGGACGACGATTAGGGTGTTAGTATGCGTACTCCGTAAACACCGTATCGACATTGCCGTTCCAGCGTTTCTCATAAGCTGCGACCAGCTCTTCAGCCTGGGTCAGGCCGCTTTCGGCGATCTGGAACATTGGTTTTAGGAAATGACTTTCGTCCATGCCAACCGAGTCCAGGCGACGGCGGCTTTTTAAGCCCCTGTGTGACAGGCACAACACGTCGTTGGCGATATCCTGGACCGTGCCTTTTCGGAATTTTGTTTTAAGTGCCGTTGTAGGCACCTGATCGCGCAGCATCTGGCGTTCTTCGGTGGTCCAGTCTTTGACGATATCCCATGCCCCGGCACGGGCGTCATCGTCATACAATAGGCCTACCCAAAACGCCGACAGGGCGCACAGCTTATTCCACGGGCCGCCATCGGTGCCGCGCATTTCCATAAATGTTTTCAAACGGACTTCTGGGAAGATGGTCGAGATGTGATCCGCCCAATCCGACATCACCGGTTTATGGCCGGGATAGGCGGGCAACTCCCCGCGCAAAAAGTCACGGAACGACTGACCCGACGCATCGATATACTTGCCGTCGCGATAGACGAAATACATCGGCACATCGAGGGCATAATCCACATACCGCTCAAACCCCATGCCGTCTTCGAACACAAACGGCAGCATACCGGCGCGGTCATTATCAACGTCGGTCCAGATGTGTGATCGGTATGATAAAAACCCGCTGGGCTTGCCATGGCGGAATGGCGAATTGGCCCAAAGTGCGGCCGCAACCGGTTGTAAGGCCAACGCCACGCGGAACATTTCGACCATGGATTTTTCAGAACAAAAATCCAGATTGACCTGAACCGTGCAGGTGGACTGCATCATCTCGCGGCCCATGGTGCCAACTTTGGGCATGTATTCGCGCATGATTTTATAGCGGCCCTTGGGCATCCACGGCATGTCTTCGACGGGCCATTTTGGACGATACCCCAGGCCTAAGAACCCAATCCCCATTTCCTTGGCGACGGCTTTGACCTGATGCAGATGGGTGCTGACCTCGTCACAGGTTTGGTGAATGTTTTCAACGGTGGCACCCGATAACTCAACCTGACCCGCAGGTTCCAACGATACAGAACTGCCATCAGCACCCTTTAGGCCGATCACAGTTTCACCTTCGCGAATGGGCTCCCACCCAAATCGAGTCAACCGATTGAGTAGTTCTTTGATTCCGTCTTCACCCTCGTACGGCAAGGCCTTCAGATCGGATAAACGAAATGCGAATTTTTCGTGCTCCGTGCCGATCCGCCAGTCTTCGCGTGGTTTACAGCCAGCGGCGAGATAATCGACAAGCATTTGCTTGTTTTCAATCGGGGTGTCGTTTTGTGGCGAGGCACCAGACATATTAGTCTCCGAAGTAATCCATTTGGCAGGGTTATGGCGTTTGTGGGGGTAGGTCGTCAATCGATTGCCGCACACCAAGGGCAGCAACGCACGCCGTCTCGGCCCGCAAAATGCGCGGTCCCAAATCGGCGGCTACAGTTGCGGGATGATTGTTTAGGGTGTTGATTTCATCTGGATCAAAGCCCCCTTCGGGACCAATCAGAAAACCAATGCCGTCGGTCCTGCCCATCATGACTTTTGCCAGTGGCGCACCGGTCCCGGTTTCATCCAAGTGAATAAGCGGCCGATCTGCAGGCCAGCTTTCTAATAATTCAGATAATGTAACGGGCTGTTCGACGCCGGGCACCGAAAGTCGTTCAGATTGTTCTGATGCTTCGCGGGCGGTCGCGGCCAAGCGGTCCACGTTGACGCGCGTTGACTGTGTGCGCTCGGTGATTACGGGCTGGATGCGTGCGATGCCAAGCTCGGTCGCTTTTTCGATCACGAAGTCCGTGCGATCTTTTTTCAACGGTGCGAAACACAGCCAAACATCAGGTTCAGATATTTGCGGACGTGTTTGAGTCGCCAATGAAATCTCGACGGCTTTTTTATTGGCTTTGGCAATGGTGCCCTGCCATTCGCCATCGCGGCCATTGAACAACAAGATGGATGTGCCAGCGGCAACACGCATCACGTTGACCAGGTAATGGCTTTGGTCACGGCCGAGCTTCAGCACCTCGGCATTACCGAGTGGTTCAGATACATATAGACGGGTCACCGATGTGGCCGACATATTTTTCTCCACATTGTACTTCCCGGGCGGATTATCTGTACTGATGCGCCGCGCGTCCACTAAAAACCCTATGAATTGTAGGACTTTCTCCTTGACCATATGGTCAGCTATAAGGGCGGATGCAAACCAAGGACATAAACGCAGAAACGGCCAGTGATATTCGCACAGATGCTTGGATTCTGCGGATCGCCCCTCTGGGGGCGCGTCCTTACTTGCGTCTGATCCGCGCGGATCGGCCCATTGGCACGTGGTTGTTGCTGATCCCGTGTTTGTGGTCGGTAACGATGGCGAGTGATGTCGCCGGATTGGGCGTGCCTGATCCCTGGTTCATCGTGCTCATTGCCATCGGATCTTTTGTGATGCGGGGTGCTGGGTGCGTCATTAACGATCTGTGGGACCGTGATATCGACGCCCGTGTGGCACGTACATCAACACGTCCGATTGCGTCGGGCGAAATATCGGTCAAAGCCGGATTGGCGTTCCTAATTGGATTGCTACTGGTTGGCTTGGTCGTGTTGCTGCAGTTCAACATGGTGGCGATTACATTAGGCGTGGCATCACTGGCATTGGTCGCGGTCTATCCGTTAATGAAGCGGATCACCTATTGGCCACAGGCGTTTTTGGGTCTCACGTTTAACTGGGGTGCGCTACTGGCATGGGCGGCGGTGCAGGGTGCCGTCGGCGAAGTTGCAGTGATGATCTACGTGGCGTGTATCTTATGGACCCTCGGCTACGACACGATTTATGGTCATCAGGACAAAGAAGACGATATCCACGTCGGTGTGAAATCGTCATCCATAAAATTGGGCCAGAAGACGAAACCTTTTGTCATGGCGATGTATGCGGGCACGGCGATCCTGTTGGGTGTGGCCGGGTGGGCTATTGGCATGGACTGGTTTTATTTCACCGCGTTGGCCATCGTCGCCGCACAGTTTATCTGGCAGGTGGTGACCCTCGATATCGATGATCCGGATAATTGCTTGGCGCGGTTTAAATCCAATCGCGACGCCGGGTTGATCATTTTTATCGGCTGCTTGCTCGGATAACGACCACACGCATGCGGTACGCAGCCGCTGATACTCATACATACTTGGCATACTGGCATATGTTGTTCACCAGAACGTGACCCTAAAACATCGCCCAATGTTGTTACTGTTCGACATTCAATACTCAAAGGTTGTGTTGATATATGAAAAAAAATGGGAGGGCGCTTTGAAGGGTCAATGTAGTTGCGGTGAAGTTCAGTTCGAGATGACGGAAAAACCGCTTTTTGTACATGCGTGCCATTGCACGAACTGCCAACGCCAGAGTGGTTCGGCACATGCATTGAACGGGATGATCGAAGCGAAACACATCAATCTTTTATCCGGTCAACCCGAAGGTGCCGAGGTGGCAACAGGCAGTGGTCAGGGGCAAACAATTTACAGATGCCCGACATGCAAGATTGGTTTGTGGAGTGTCTATGCCGCCGCGAGTGATAAATTCTTCTTCGTCCGGATTGGTACCCTCGAAGACCCAGGGAGCTATCCGCCCGACATCAACATTTTTACCAAGAGCAAACAGCCGTGGGTGCCGCTGATGCCTGACATTCCAGCAACAGAAGGGTATTACGATGCCAAGGAGTTATGGTCGCAAGAAGCATTGGCGCGGATGAAGGCTGCCGTCAGCTGACGCCTGACCCTTATTTACATGGGTTGTTTTTGAGCCACTCTTTATGACGTCTGTTGCCCTCGCGGAGTTCGGCCACGCTGGTAAAGCGACGCAAGATTTTGTTGGTATCTTCGGCTTCTTCAAGACCTCGGGTCGATGCAACCATTAGCCATTTGTGCGCTTCGACGAAGTCCCGGTGCGGTGCCGGGATGCGCCCATAAAGAGAGCCTAGCTGAAACTGCGCATCCAAGTGACAGCGTTCTGCCGCGAACAGCAAAGCAGATTTCGCCTGGGGAAGATCAATAAAATCATGGTCGCCAATGCCAAGAAGACGTCCAAGGCCCGCGTTCGCGCCGACGTGTTTGTGTGCTGCCGCCGCCTGAAGCCATTGAATGGCGCATTGTGTGGCTTGATCGTCAGCGTCCTCGCCGACAAAAAACGAGCTAAGATAATACTGCGCCGTGGCGTTCCCAGCGACCGCGAGGGGCAGCCATTTATTATATGCATCTTGGAATGAGGCTGCCCTGTACGCATCAAACCCCTGTTTGACCTGCGGGTCATTGGCGCCTGGTTCGGTATCGTTATACATCGCGGTATCGGGCGTTGACGCAACAACGGCGCTATAAGGACACATGGTTGCGATCTCTGCCGCCGATTTTTGAGGCGGATCGATAGAGGCCAGTGCAGTGAATGGTGTTGTCATCATGGCCGATAGCACGACCATCAAGACAAAAGGTAGAATTTTCTTATTCATAAGGGCCACCTTAGCGCGTTTCATTTGCGACGACTATGCTAGGGTTTCGGCCTTCGTAACGCGTGGGCATTTTTCATGACTGGGTACATCTTTGTTTTAATCGCGGGTCTCGCGGCAGGGGCGCTCAGCGGGATTATCGGCACCGGGGCGTCGATTATATTGCTACCACTTGTCGTCTTGCAGTTTGGCCCGCAACAGGCGGTCCCGATCATGGCTGTCGCATCGGTGATGGGAAACATCGGTAAGTCATTGGCGTGGTGGCGAGAAATCGATTGGCGCGCCTTTTGGGCCTACTCAATCACAGGTGTGCCGGGGGCTGCGCTGGGGGCAGGGACATTATTGGTGCTGCCCGCCGACATCGTCGAGATCATGCTGGGGCTGTTCTTTTTTTCCATGATCCCTGCTCGCCGATGGATGCGGGCCCGTAATTTTAATTTGCCGCTTTGGCAGCTGGCGATTGCGGGCGGCGTGATCGGGTTTTTAACCGGCATCGTGCTGTCGACGGGGCCGCTCAGTATCCCTGCCTTCGCCGCTGTTGGTTTGGGCAAGGGGGCGTTGCTGTCGACCGAGGCCGTTGCATCCCTCGCATTGATGGTCAGCAAAGTCGCGACATTCCAACAACTGGGCGCGTTGCCGTGGCCGCAATTTCTGCAAGGTTTGATCATTGGCGGATCGATGATGGCGGGGACGTTCATTGGCAAAATGATTGTCGACCGCATGAGCTTAAAGACGTTTGAATTTTTGCTCGATGCAATGCTGCTCATTGCCGGAATCACGATGATCTGGACGGCGTTTGTTTAGTTTTTTCGTTTCAATGTATCCTAAACGTCGTCCCGGAAGCCGAGAGGCTATCCCGGATCTTGCTAGCAACCAAATATTGGTAATTTGATAAAAAAGATCTCTGGTCTCACATGCGCTCGCCTGGGAGGTCAAAAATGAATAGTATAATATTCAATCAAAAATTGAAAAAATATTTGACTTACCCGTAATATAAATTTATGATCACTTCAAGTCCCGGGGAGAAGTGCGTCTTCATCTCGGGACTTTCCGATTCCAATCTAATTGTCTGATGTGTCCAACCTGGGCACATGCATCTGATTTCTTAGTTAGCGTCCCATTTTGGGGCGCTTTTTTTGTGCCTCATCAACAGGAGATTTCAACATGGGAGGATTCTTTTCCCCACCATCTGTGCCGCCACTATCACCATCCCCGCCGCTCATCGATACGGGGGCCGAAGAACGCAAACGGCGGGTCGAAGCGATTGAACGCCGCCGCCGAGGCCGTGCGGGCACTGTTGTAACGTCTGAGCGTGGTGTGTTGGAGGATGCGTCATCTTCAAAGGCGTCATCCGCACCCCCATCGGCGACTCTCCCCCTCAAAGATAAACTGGGAGACTGATGATGACAGAACCTCAAACCCATGATGCCGATCACTTGATCGCACGTTATCAACGCGCGAAGGATCGGCGCAGTCATTGGGAAGGTCATTGGCAGGAATGCTATGAATTCGCATTACCGCAACGCGAAGGAGCCATCACGGGGAGTACGCCCGGCGAAAAGAAAGGCACCCGGCTGTTTGATGCGACGGCCAGCGATGCGGTCGATCAACTATCAGCAAGCCTGTTATCAGAATTAACGC
>DGNZ01000424.1 GCA_002389175.1 Rhodospirillaceae bacterium UBA4479
GGTATTTTTAGAGGTGCCCTTAAAAGCGGCTTGGGATCAAATTCGGTGTGGGCCATTCGATGTAATTTACGTCTCAACGCCACAGACTGACTGAGCCGAAAGGCATTCATCGGCAGCAACGCACCATGCAATAAAATAATATTACCCAATTCGGCATGAATACCGTATGTCAGATAAAGCACATTCCCGATCATCGCCACCACACGCAGCGTGATGATCGTTTTCATCAAGAAGGTCACAAATACAGCGCCGGATGCTGCGTACCCTAGAATTTCGATCCACCCCAATGTTTACCCCCCTCGAGCAAATGGTTTGTTGTTTTCACTAGGGTCAAATATTTCTCATTTGCTTACAACGCTGAATGTGAACCCGTTGCCGAATATCTTGACCAAAACGTCAATCGGCGTATGTTTACCGCATGAAAATGTTCGTTTCGATGATTGGCCGAATTACAGGCCCGGTGACCCGCTAGGTCGCCGGGACACGCGCTTGCGCGTATTTCGCCAAACTATCATCGAAAGGACTTTATCATGACCCCGTCATTGGGTGGCCCATCCACCCCCCAAAACACCACATTCACCGCCTGTTTTTCTGTCGTCTCGGAAACCGATCCAAATGCGCTGAGCCGTATCTTGGAGCCGTTTACAAAACGCGGCCTGACCCCCAGCCATGTCTATGCCATGCGGACGGGTCCTGACGGCGAGATCTTACACGTTGATCTGCAATTGGCGGATGCCGATGACGATACCGTGCGGCGCATCGCCAACGACCTCCGCGGCATGTGGCTGGTCGATACCGTGCTAACATCTGAAAAGCGCTACGCCGAAACGGGCTGAAACGACCCCGTATGAAGGAGCCTGAATGAGCCTGCTGGACCGCATCGCCGACTGTTCTGAATTCACACCCGATGCCTATCGGCCGTTTGTCGTGGATGGCAAATCACTCGGTCGTATTCGGAATGAATTCGCAACGGCGCTCGCGGAATTTCCAGACGTGTTCATCGTAACCTCAGACGCGGTCACACTTTCGGATAAGCTGACGTCACCCCAGACACGGACTGCTGCCGTGGCCCAAGTGCTGGAAATTCTAAAATCCAAGGGCATGATCCCCGGTTGGCGCGGGGAGCCGTATCCGGTTTCGACAGGTTTTTATGATCCCCCACTACTGACAATTGAGCGTGCGTCGTCGATCCTGTTTGGCACCATGGCTTACGGCGTGAATCTGAATGCATACGTGCGCCGAGACGATGGCATTCACATGTGGATCGCGCGTAGGTCAGCTCAAAAACCGGTGGCGCCTGGGAAGCTCGATCACATTGTCGCAGGCGGTCAGCCGACAGGGCTTTCGGTTTCAGAAAACCTGATTAAGGAATGCTGGGAAGAAGCCGGCATCCCCGCCGAAATCGCCAGCCAGTCGACCCCGGTCGGTACAATTTCATATTTGACCGAACGTGCCGGAGGCCTGCGGCACAGTTTGTTCTTTAATTTTGATCTGGAATTGGATGACCCATTCGAACCGAACAACATCGATGGCGAGGTGGACGAATTCTTTTTGTGGCACATGGACGATGTCATGGACCGGATGGCAACCACCGAGGATTTCAAGTTTGATGTCCCCATTGGCATCCTTGATTTTGCCGTACGCCACGGAATTTTAAGTCCTGATAACCCGGACTATATCGCAATTAACGAGGCGCTTCGTATGGGGCGCGCAGGCCCACTTTCGGCGCGCTAACCGCAAAGCCCTTTTCTACTCACTTCGGCCCCTGTTAAGTTGAGACTATGGATACTGCACCTCGCCACATGGACTTGTTCCCAAAGATCGAACCTTATGACCGCGGCATGCTCGAGGTCGGGGATGGGCACTCTTTATATTTCGAACAGACGGGCAATCCGCGCGGCGTGCCGGTGGTGTTTTTACACGGCGGCCCCGGTGCCGGATCTAATCCCGCGCACCGCCGTTTCTTTGATCCCGCCTTTTATCGGATTGTTGTCTTCGATCAACGTGGTTCCGGGCGCTCGCGCCCGTTTGCATCAATCGAAAACAATACAACGGACGATCTCGTCGACGATATTGAACGCCTTCGTAAGCATTTAAATATCGATAGCTGGCTGGTGTTCGGTGGATCATGGGGATCAACCCTGGCGTTGGTCTATGCGATCCGCCACACAGATCACTGCCGGGGCCTGGTGCTTCGCGGTATTTTCTTGGGCTCAACCGCAGAACTCGATTGGTTCCTGCATGGTATCCAAAAAGTATTTCCAGAAGCGGCACGACGGTTTTTTGAATTCATCCCCGAAGACGAGCGCCACGATATCCTGGCCGCCTACCATAAACGCCTGATTGATCCTGCCGGTGATGTCCACTTGCCCGCCGCCGCATATTGGGCGGGGTATGAAACATCGTGCTCTAACCTGCTCGCGTCACCCAGCGAAGCGCCACCGACCGCGTCTAATGGGGCTTTATCCTTGGCCCGTATCGAAGCCCATTTCTTCGTCAACGATGTGTTCATCGGCGATACCGAGATTTTGAATAACGTCGACAAGTTGCGCCACCTGCCATGTGTCGTTGTCCAAGGACGATATGACATGGTTTGCCCTATCGTCACGGCGGATGCGTTGGTCCAGGCGTGGCCCGAAATCGATTATCGGGTCGTGGTTGAAGCGGGACATTCCGCGATGGAACCGGGTATTAGGTCCAATTTGGTGCGCGCGACCGAGAGTCTCAAAGACAAACTCTGAGTTTTTCCCTACATATCCAGTAATCTAACCCCGGTTAGAATTGACCGAGTCCATAGCTAAGCTTAAGTTGCCAAAAGCTATATGTTGGGGGATCGCGCTCAGAAATGCGCATACTTGGTTTTATATTTTTAACTGTATTACTTTCGACGCGACCAGCAGTTGCGGACGATTGGATTAGCTTGGCTAAGGGCGATCCCGCTTACGTGACGTTCTCTTCTGGTTATTTTGGGGGCGACCGGGAAAAAGACGAAGAGGCTGAGCTTTCGCTTGAATACCGATCCAACTATCAGTTTTGGGGCATTAAGCCCTTTGTGCACGCGGCCTACATCACCAACAACATGACGTTCCTGGGTGCAGGCATTCTGCTGGATGTGCAACTTGGTGACAATTGGATCATCCAACCATCGGTCGCCCCGACGTGGTGGCGGGGCGCAACGGATACGCTGGATCTGGATTACGGCCTACAATTCAGATCCCGCCTCGAGATCGCATATCGGTTTCCCGATAATTCCAGGTTGGGCCTTTCAGCAACGCACAGCTCAAACGCTGGCCTGGGGAATCATAACCCGGGGGCCGAATCAATTATGTTGAATGTATCGGTGCCGACGGGGTTCTTTCAGTATTGATCGACGTCTCGGGTGGGCTATTCCACGCCCACGAACCTGCCACGATATATAATCCAAATACGAACAACGATATAAAGAAGACGCGGCGAAATTTTTCTTCGGACAGTAATTTGCGGATATGCTGCCCGATGACCATGCCGATCAGCGCAGGGATCACACCCAACGCCGATAAAATCCCAAGCTCCGTCGTCAGTAAATTATTACCGCCCAAGGCAACGGCGAGGGCCACCGTGGACACGGTGAATAGCATACCCATGGCCTGGATTAAGGTATCGCGCGGCAACCCGATGGATTGCAAAAACATCACCCCCGGCACCACGAATGATCCCGTCATGCCTGTCAAAATACCGTTCACTGTGCCGAACACGGGTCCGGCCCAGCGTTCGTGTCCGCGTGAAATGGTCAGACGCACACCCGCCAAACTGATCACCGCATAGGTCGTGATCAACGCCCCTAATAATGCGGACAACAGAGACACATCGACGCGGGTCAGCGCTGTGCCACCGAACCACACCATCACCGTCGCCAATGTCAAAAACGGCCAAAGTCGCTTGATGATCTCGCGCCCATGTCCGCCAACGGCCGCCTGCCAAACATTGGTGATGAACGATGGCAGCAGCAACAGCGCCATCGCGCTCGGCAGATCAAGTGCTACGGTCAACAACGCCAAACTAACCGTCGGCAAACCCAACCCGATGACGCCTTTGACGGTACCGGCAAGAACGAATGTGGCGAGGACGATGGCAAGAATGGTGGGATCGAACATGGGGCATGCTACGCCGTCCATTCGATCACGAAAAGCACACCGTTATTCGGCCAATTGAAAGCCCTTCAACAAGGGTGTAGGAAATCGGTGTGCGCCCGTAGCTCAGTAGGATAGAGCACCAGATTCCTAATCTGGGGGTCGTGGGTTCGAATCCCGCCGGGCGCACCATTCCTTTCAATGACTTAGCAGATTTACAAACACTCACAAAACCCTTCGGGGTAACATATGGGGTAACACGCTCGTGGTTTATCCTGCCTGCATTGACGCAATTATCCATTTAATGCCTCAAATCAGACATTTCCGGCATTGATGTCCGCTTAAGGGAGTTGCTGGAACGCTTGGTATGGCTGCAATAAATGAGGAGGCTTCTCAGATCGAGCAGAACGCAAAATCTAATAAACTGATCTCGGCTCAAGAAAATATTTCAAAACTGGCTGCCGCAACCAGCGAAGCAGTTGCGTTAATAGAAGGCCAGGCTAAAAGGTTATGAAGTCGGCTTCGGGTCAAAAGTACGCCTTCTAGGCCATCAAAAATAAGGTCCGCTTAGCCCTCTGAAACCGAAAGTTAAAATTGGAAAACTGGTTTTCTCACCTTTTACTTCTACTTACCACGCAGTTCCGGTCATAATTCGGGCGGTAGATTGATGGCGTTACCGATCGGCGCGTCGATGACGAAAGTCCACACCTAGTCCCCCGACACCTGCCGATAATGCCTCGCAACTTCCCCTGGCCTAGTAACCCAAACATCCGTCTCGTGCGCCTGAATGTGTTCGAGCAGCCTTCTCAGGTGCTTTAGACGGTAAGGTTGCCCGGCAATGAAACTGTGTAAGGAAACGACAAAGATCTGAGGGTAGGTGTCCGAGGACCGGCGCATTTCGTCGAACTGATCGATGGCCGAGGAAAAGAATTGATCGGGAGTGTCGCGCCTGAAAACCATTGCCGGCTGATCGTTCAGCTCTATGGGATAGGGCAGGCACAACATGGGCTCGGGTGTATCTTTATTAGAGGGTGCGGTCTCGCACCAAAACGGTTGATCGTCCATCATACCGAAATCCAGGGTGTAATCGTAGCCATACTCAGCCAGTAGATCAGGGGTCCGTTCCGACGGCGCCAAATAGGGCGATAGCCAGCCCTGGGGCGGCTTGCCTTCCTCTTTCGTAAGTTGCGCGGTGACGTCCTCGACCAGTTGCCGTTCTTCGGCTTCCTCCATTGCCGCCAACGGCTTTGAATTGGTGATACCGTGGCCAATGACCTCATCGCCCCGGTTCCGGTGCGCAGCCATAATCTCGGGCGCATGGTCGTAGACGGCCGTATTGGCGATGACGGCCAGAGGAAAATCCAGCTCATCAAACAGCTCCAACAAACGCCAAACCCCGACCCGGTTGCCGTATTCACGCCATAGATAACTGCGCAGGTTCGGCGGCGGCGAGGTGCGGTCCAAGTCAACGCCACCCTCACCATAAATGAAATGTTCCAGGTTTAAGGCTAAGTAACAGGCTAAGCGCTTGCCGTCCGGCCAACAAAAGTTGGGCCGGGACCCGATGGCGGAAAATGAAATGCGCTTGAAGTCGGGAAGTTTGGTCATGCGAGTCCAGTTAAAATTGGTCAATCTTCAGTCCAATATAGCGCACATATAGTCAGATAACAGCTTGTAGTCAGATAACAGCTTGGTCTTTGTGATAAACGGTAAATAGATGCCGCATCATTGGGTTTTAGAATTGACGGTCTCCTACTTATTAAGGAGCGCGGCGGCTGATTGCGGATGTCTGCTTGGGGTCATCAACAGACCTTTTTAGCCCTCTAAAATGACGTCCGTAAAGCACCCGAAAGCAGACTTATGCAGCCTGCCGTTGTTTCAGGTTTTTTACCGTAGTCGGATACCACTTACCGCCGCGTGCGGTGTGAATGCCGCGAGCGTTCAGGGCGTTGGCGATGGCCTGCAGGGTGTTCGCGCCGGTGGCTTCAATTTCGCGCACTATCGGCAAGACGTTGTCTGCGAACTGTGCGGCCTGGTCCCGGTTGGCCTGGTTGGCCTTGGCCGTGGCTTGGCGCTGTTCGCATTTACGCGACGGCATGGACCAGCCTAACCGCGTGCCGCGTGCTTTCGATGCCTGCAGGGCCGCTTTGGTGCGTTGGCTTATCATTTCGCGTTCATGCTCTGCCACGGCTGCCGATCGCGGGCCGCCTTGGTATGAAGCCAGAGACATTATCGCGGGCTTTTGCAAAGTTGCGCGGATTTGGTGTGCAGGTCAAAGGCACACAAGTCATGGTGTCTGAGGTCAAGCGCCTTAGGGAACGCGTGGCGTAATCATTTTCAATCGGCCCCCCGTGGGATCGAAAACAGCTTTTGTTTGCGCCCGAGCTGCCCAGCGTTTTCCACCGATATCTACATCAACAACAGCATCGATGGCGTCGCGAGACACAGATGCAATTGCAACGTGCGCACTCACGCGATGACCGTATGTCGCGGATGTGGTCTGCCCGATGATGCGGTCGCCCTGATAGATCGGCTCATTACCTAATGGCCAGGCGTTCGGATCATCGAACAATAGGGTGGCTATTTGCATCGCTGGGGTTTCGTATTTTGATTTCATCAACGCATAGCGGCCGATAAAATCCGTATCCCACGCGATAGCAAAACCCAGCGGCGTCGCAAGCGGACTGGTATCCGTATCCATGTCGTGCCCATAAGCCAGAAACTGTTTTTCAATCCGCATCGACGTTTGCGCATACATGACAGCCGGACCTGCACCTGATAACACGGCATAAAGTTCCAACGCCCTGCCCTGTGTGCAGGTAATTTCCCAACCTGCTTCCCCAACATAAGACGGCGATAGAAAACATCATGATGGCGCCGACGCTGGTCTTGAAACAGGACGCCGCCGAAGTTGAGGCCCGCGCCCACGCGTTAATCAAAAAAGTGCGTTTGGGCGGCAAAGAAAGCAGCTATCCGGGAGAACTATCTGGCGGCCAACAACAACGGGTTGCGATTGCCCGCTCGTTGGCGATGCATCCAGACGTGATGTTATTTGATGAAGTGACCGCAGCGCTAGATCCCGAAACCGTCAAAGAAGTGTTGGTGACGATCCAGGATCTCGCCGAAGAAGGCATGACCTGTATCTTGGTGACCCACGAAATGGGTTTTGCCCGCGAAGTCGCGAACCATATTTACTTCACAGATCGTGGTGTCATCGTCGAACACGGCCCACCGGATACGTTCTTTGACGCGGCCACCGATCCGCGCACCAAGGAATTCCTTAGTCAGATATTGTAACCAGAGATGGGGCTATTCAGCCGCCATATAATCGGCGGCGTTGAAGTACGGCAAGTTATCTTGGGTCGAGCACCCAAGGGTCGCCAGACGCTCGGTAATCTTGATGGCTTTTTGGTATTTGCGTTCGCATTCGGAACGTGAGCATTCATCAAAGCTAGGCCCACACAAGGATATACCATAGTTGGCTTGCAACGTTCTGATCTTGCGGCGCGTGTTCAAGCCATCGGCAATGCCATCCAAATCAAAGTCGAGCTGCTTCACAATTTGGATTTCATTGTCGATAAGATAAGCGCGAATATCGCGTTCTGCGGCCAGCGCGGCATCCCAATAATCGGATTCAGATTTAGTTTCTTCACCGGAAACCGCAACGAACGCCATGCAAAACAGCAAATAAATCTGCTCGTCCACCGATGCTGTACGCCATGCCGACGATTCCAAACTGCCCCAAACCGATAGGTTCAAGGTTTTGAAGATTTCAGGCACACGCGCAAAGAACAGCTTGTGCAGTTTGTTCGTGTTCAGCGTGGTGTCGAGTTTCTGTTCTTTATAAATGTCTATAGCTGCATAGGTGCCGCAAACCGGGCAAGTATCGTTCTCGTAGACATTTTTCTTATAGATATGAGAGCAATACGCACCGGCTTCGATGTCGTTCTTGCACATCAAATAGATGTCATCGTTGTCTTCGCCGTCCTGCTGCTGACCGATCCAGTTAAACCGGTTTTTATACTGCATGAACGAGCGCGGATGGCTCCAAAGCGTCCATTCCAATTTTTCAACGGGGCCGAATGTGCTCCAGTTTGAGCTGACATCGATGACCACGCATTTGTCTTTGCCTTTGGCCGACCGCAGACCCCGTCCCACCGTTTGCCCCCACAACACCTTGGACAGCGTTGGGCGCAGATGCACGATGATGTTGCAATTTGGATTGTCCCAACCTTCGGTTAGCACACCGACCGAGACCATGGCTTCGATCTCGCCTTTTTCATGCTGTGCCAGCAGCTTCATCCGTTCTTTGATCGGAGTGCCGGCGGTAATGATCGCCGCACTGATACCAAATTCTTCAATACTGCGCAGCGTCACCTCGGCAACCGAGATATCGGTGCAGAACCAGGCGGAAATGGGCTTGTTTGATACTTTGACGCGTTCTTCGTTGTAGGCACGGATCGCGTAATCGAGCATCGATGATTTGATGATTTCGTTCGCAAGGGTCGAAACTGGGTATTCACCCGAGCTGATATCAATCGCGTTCAAATCCAGATCGTGCACAAAATGCGGCCGATAGATGGGCTGGACCAAAATGCCTTCGGCGATCAGGTCTTCGATATTCGCGCAATCGATGATGGCATCAAACGCCAGGTTCAACTGATCCCGTTGATCGCCCGTACGGCGTTCCGGTGATGCTGTCAGGCCGATGAATTGGGCCGTCGGCTTGCCGTTTTCTTTGAAGTTTTCAATAATCCGCCGATAACCACGGCCATTTGGCGATACGCGGTGGGCTTCATCGACAATAATCAGATCCGCCTTGGGGATCGCGTCGGTCAGGACTTCTTTGGCGCGCATGCTGGTCGACAACAAGATATCATACCCATCAAACGCCTCTCCCGTGTCGGAAACGGCCAATTTACGGACATTGTGCATTTCACTCAGTGCTGATTGCAATTGCTCTAGCAACACCAACCGATGGCACAGGATCACAACCTTTTTGCCATCGTAAAATCGTTCAATGAGTTCGCGCGCAAGCACGGTTTTTCCGGCGCCTGTGGGGGCTTTTAGGATGAACCGTTTGTGCTGTTTGATGATCGTCGGAAAGCTATCGACGATTTTCTGCTGCCAAGATCGTAATTGCATGAGGAGCTATTAACGTAGAATGTCCCAAGATGCACGCGGTAGATCGTGCAAAATTACATATTGTCTCACACATAACCACAACCAGCCATAAAGAGTGGCAAATGCTGGCCGTAATCCCTATTTGATTATAAGCAAAAGATGATCAGACGCATGACAAATATACTCGCGAACTCAATTTTAGACACTCAAGCCCCCCGCACGACAAGACAGTGGACGGTGATCTGCGTCGTGTGGGCATTGAAATCGAATTTGGCGGCTTGCGGCCGTTTCTGCTCTCGCTGGCATCATTTTAAAGCGTCTGAAGTGGATATAACTTCAGATTTTTGAAGATGCTGACTCAGCGCAGCGCTAAAAATAGTATGCCATTCATTCCACCTCACAATTTGTTGACGGTTTGGTGACGTAATTATGTTACCAAGGGTGGACGCGAACCCCTGATTTCTATAGAAAAGCCCAACTAAAACATATTTAGATAACCATTTTTATTGATATCTATTGGGGTTTAAAGCCGAACCCACATCAACATGATCGTATATCTGCACATCTCGTCTATATGATCAGCGTGCTAAATTACAAAGATTGATCGACCCGATCAGAAGGACCTTTATGTCAAAGATTAAGATCGCAATTGCAGGTGTTGGAAACTGCGCCAGTTCACTTGTTCAAGGTTTGGAATATTACCGCAACCATGAACAACAGGCGTTTTCCGGTTTGATGCATCCGCGGGTCGGGGAATGGGGCGCGACCGATGTCGAAGTCGTTGCAGCCTTTGATATCGACAAACGCAAAGTGGGTCAGTCCCTCGAAAAAGCGATCTTTGCCAAGCCGAACTGCACCACCGTATTCCAAAGTATGCTGCCGGTATCCGATGTGATCGTACAAATGGGCCCCGTCTTGGACGGTGTGCCGGACCACATGGCCGATTACGACGAAGACCGCGCGTTTCGTATTGCCGATGATGCAGCCGTCGATGTCGCTGAAGCCCTGCGCCAAAGCGGCGCCGAAGTCTTAGTCTGCTATCTGCCCGTTGGATCCGAACAGGCCGTTAAATACTACGCCCAGGCATGCTTGGACGCCAAAGTTGGCATGGTCAACTGCGTACCCGTGTTCCTGGCATCCGATCCCGTGTGGGCCAAGCGCTTCCGCGATGCAGGTGTTCCAATTGTCGGCGATGACATCAAAAGCCAAGTCGGTGCGACCATCGTTCATCGGATGTTGAGCCGCTTGTTCGAAGACCGCGGTGTCGACGTCAAACGGACCTACCAATTGAACACAGGCGGCAACACCGATTTCTTGAACATGCTTGAGCGAACTCGTCTGAAATCCAAGAAAAAGTCCAAGACCGAAAGCGTGCAATCTCAGTTTGATCTGCGCCTCAGCGATAGCGACATTCACATCGGCCCATCTGATTACGTTCCATGGCAAAACGACAATAAAGTCGCTTTCATTCGCATGGAAGGCCTTGGCTTTGGCGATGTGCCCATGGAATTAGAAATGCGGTTGTCTGTCCAAGATTCACCGAACAGCGCAGGCGTTGTCATCGATGGCATTCGTTGCGCCAAGCTGGGCCTGGCCCGTGGCATCGGTGGCCCGCTTGAGGCACCGTCATCTTATTATATGAAAAGCCCGCCGGTTCAGGTTCGCGACTCGGTCGCCCATGATCTTTGCAATGCCTTCATCGATGGCGATAGCCCCGATATTCCAAATGATCTGAAGCGCGCATCTGCTGCGCACCTGCCACAACAATCAGACACCACACCTACGGCCCTGATTTTGGCTGCGGGCAAAGGATCACGCCTGCTGCCGATGACAAGCCTGCCTAAACCGTTGGCCACCGTATCAGGACAAACACTGGCCGAACGTGTGGTTCAGAACCTGCGCGATGGTGCGGGCATTACGCGCTTTGTCGTTGCCTTGGGACACGAAGGCGACACCGTCAAAAGCCATTTCCAATCGGTTGCCAAGCATATGGGCGTCACCGTCGAATTCTGTACATCCCCTGATTGGGAAAAGGGCAACGGTGCCAGCGCATTGGGTGCTGCCGAAGTGATCGGCAATCAGCCATTCCTGTTATCAATGTGTGATCATGTCTACGACCCGGCCCTGCCCGGCGCATTGATCAACGCAACACTGCCACAAGACGGCATGTTGCTTGCCATCGATCGCAACATCAACGATCTGCACGATGTGGGTGACGTCATGAAGGTCAAACTGGACGACGTATCAATCAAAGCCATTTCAAAATCACTCGGTGATTGGGATGCCGCCGATACCGGCGTCATGTATTGCACATCTGCCCTGTTTGATGGGTTGCGGGCCGCGACAGCTGACGGTCAATATGGGTTGGCTGATGGTCTCCGCGTTTTGGCGGGCAAGGGTCGTGCGGATACGGTCGATGTCACCGGCACATGGTGGTTGGATGTCGATACTGATGAAGCACTTGAAATCGCCGAACGTGATCTGAACAAAAAAGATCTAGCTTCAACGGCGTGACGCCTCGACTTCTACGGCGTGACGTCCTGTGCTTGGCGGGCGTTCTTCAACGCCAAGCCAATAACCAACATTAAAAAGATCGGCGCGCCGATCCCCGTCATGGCGACGAACCAATGCGCCTGGCCGAATACCGACATGGCAAAAACCAAGTAGATAAAATCGCGGCGTGACAGATCATCCAGCATTTTGCTGAGTTTCTTATTATCATCGGATGTGGATACCGACGTATACAGCGGCCCCGTCCCGGATTTATTGCGCATGGTCAGCCAGTATACGGCCGCCGCCGATCCGATTGTACCGACCAACGCGCCAATGCCAAAATACAACGGCCACAATGACCCGGTATGGATATGCCAACCCCAGGCCATACACGCGAACACGCACACGTGGACTAAGTTATCGCTGGCAAAATCAAACAGCCCCCCAAATCTGGATTCCGTATAGGTCAGTCGCGCGAGTTCCCCGTCACACCCGTCCGTGACCGAATGCGCAACGAACAGCAATCCGCCGATGACCTGGATCAGTGGATCAGCGGACAAGAAGAAGGGCGCGCCGATCAAACCAATCAACATACACACAAAGGTCATCTGATTGGGCCTGATCCCCATCGGCGCCAACCGTCGCGACAAGAACAACGAAATCGGGCGCGCGAATTTTCGCGACATGAAGCCGTCGGTTTCTTTGGACAATCGGCTCAGCAGTCTATCCTTGGCTTTTTCGAAACTGTCATCCCTTGTAAGCACAAGCGGTGCCTCAGTTCCTGAGGGCATCACACCGGTAACGCGCAAGGCAGACAACCAATTCACTTCCCCCAGTAAATTGGCAGGTGCCATGACGCCACCGCTTTCGATCAATTCCGGGTCTGATATCAATTCTGTACCTGATGCTTTGTTCAAGCCCAATCGCACGTTTATCGCGCCATCTTCATCAGCCAGGATAATTGTTTTAGCGAACCCCGCGCGTTTCGCAGCCAGGACCATACGATCAATCAATGTCAGCCCCATGAGAGGGGTACTCAACTCAAGCGATCCAATCACGTTTGAGCGGGCATCAATTATCAGCGTACCGAATATCACATCAACCATCTTCAGGTTTCCACTTGTGGGCCGCCGCGATAGGCAAACCAATTGATGGCGAACCCCCATACATTATAGAAGAGTTCGCGCGCACGACGAATGAACGACACCGCCAACCCTAACGAAGGTTGTCCCGTGATGTGACCGATCACCAGCACCAACGCAGCCTCTTGGGTGCCGATGCCCGCCGGGATAAAGAACGTCGCAGCACGCACCAGTTCAACGACGGCTTCTGCGGCCCATGCCTCGGCAAATGTGATCTGAAACCCCAGGAGCCACATGATGACCCAAAGCTCGGCCACGCCCAGCATCCAGTTCGCCAATGTCATTATTACTGACAAAACAAAACGTCGACGATCCTGGGTGTAGGCTTCGGCCAATCGATCATCAAGGGCGCGCATCTGATCCAGGATTCCGACGATGGGTTTGCCAAACCATCGACGACTGAGCCAAGCACCGCTTTTGGAACTTAACCGAAAACGCTGCACCACAAACAATAGGACAATGCCCGTCGTCAGCATCAACAAGGCAATCATCGCCCCGACCCGGTAGGCCGCAGGCAAGCCATCCGATACCAATGCCACCCCAAGACCACCTGACAGGAAAATCACCAATGCGATTAAATTGGCTGTCTTGGCGACCACCAAGGACGCCGCGCCTTCTTTGTAATCAACACCATGATATCGCCGCAGCAACACAGCCTTAATCGGTTCACCCGCCATCCCAAAGATGGGCGTCACCTTGTTCCAGGCGGCGCCGATCATGCGAATGTTAAAGAGGGTCAGGAAGCTCAGTTTATGAAGCTGGTCACGCCGGATCACCAAACGCCAGGACACCGTGTCGCACAAGAACGCCATCAAATAGATCGCAATAACGAAACCAATGCCCCAACCGACGGCCATCACCTGCGCCATCACGGCATCCGTATCGACCTTCCAGATGATCGCGCCCAACAACCCCATACCCAAAATGACAAAAGCGATCTGCCACGGGTTGATCGACTTGGATGGTAATGGGGGCGTCTCAGACATGATGGCGACGAAACCCTTTTACAAACTGCAGTGCCCAATACACCTGCGCGCCAATCGCCGATGCGGGCAACAGCAGCCACACCACATCGAATAGCGCTAGTAAAAGTACGATGAAACAGAAATCCGTCCTGAGCAGGCGAGACGTATAAACCGTCTGATCGCCAATACTGTCATCAGGACCGTCGTGGACTTTCTCGGTTCCGGCAGCGTTTTCTTGGGTATCACGAATTTGATCAATGATGTAATTCACCGTGCCACCAAACGCCGCAACAATCCCACACCAGAACCAAAATGCATCACCCGAGCGGATCCATTCGCCCCAGCCCAACATGACGAAAAACAAGTTGTTCACGGCCCAATCGACAAAGGTATCAAACCGTTTGCCGAACTCAGATGAAAGCCCCTTAAGCCGCGCGATAGCGCCATCACAGTTATCCAAAATATAGGACAGCGTGAATAAAACGGCGGCGATCAGCGTGTTCTTATGATCACCCAGATAAAACATATAAGACGCCCACACTCCAAGGATAAGCGACAGGGCTGTGATCTGATTGGCCGTGATGGGTAGCGCCGCAAACACCCGAATGAACGGGGCCGAGGTCACGCGGGTCAGCGGAAGAAATCGCATGATCCCCGATCTATGTGCCTGATTTGTCCCGTCTGTCATGAAAATCCTTAATGGACGTGATGGGTGCGCACCCTGGAACGCGCTGGCTCTCAATCTTCTATGGCCTGAATCCGCCCGTTATAGCGTCTATCTTTGGAATGTGCATGTCCGAAATGGGCCGCGGGTGTCTCGACCAAGTCGCAAATAAACGCCAAGATGAAACACACCTTCAACAAACCTAAAAGGAACTAAAAATGACAAAACGTGCTGGAGATTACGATGCAGGAATGAAATGTCGCCGTGAAGTATTGGGCGACGAATATGTGGATGCCAGCATGGCCAAAGTCGATGACTTTAACGCTGACTTCCAGACCATGGTCACGGAATACGGCTGGGGTGCCAGCTGGGCCCGTGGACGTTTAGAACGCCGGGATCGGTCAATCCTTAACCTTGGCATGCTGGCTGCACTCAACAGACCCGATGAATTCAAGTTACATTTCAAAGGCGCCATCCGAAACGGCCTGACCGTGATCGAGCTTCGTGAAATTTGCATGCATATTGCAATTTATTGCGGCATTCCTGCGTCATTAGAGGCGTTTAAGCTCGCCCGCCAAGTTTTCGACGCCGAGGGGATTGATGTATCGGTTATTCCAGAAGAGACCTGAAACAACACTTCACAGGTTCTTTCACCATCGTCGGTGAAAGCTATAATTGAGGCGTGATATCAACCTATAAATCTTGAGGAAATTCGTTATGTCAGACGCAATCAAATGTGTGATTCTGCGGGGCGGCACCAGCAAGGGCATCTATCTGCGTGATGTCGATCTGCCGCGTGATCCTGTAGAGCGTGAGAAAACGATCCTCAGGATTTTTGGCTCTCCTGATAAACGCCAGATAGATGGGTTGGGAGGTGCGGATCCGCTGACCAGCAAGGTTTGCGTGATCGGCCCACCGCCCAAAAACAACCCGCGCGCGATCGATGCCGATTTGACCTATACGTTTGGCCAAGTAGAGATCGATGAGCCCTCCGTCGATCTCAGATCGCTATGTGGGAACCTGACCTCAGGCGTTGGGGCATTCGCCGTATGGGAAAATATGGTCGAGATCGAAGAGCCGATCACAACGGTCCGTATCTACAATACAAACCTGGACCGAATGCTGATCACCGAGGTGCCTGTCAAAGACGGCCGCCCACTTGAGGTTGGCGATTATAAAATACCAGGCGTGCCCACAGGGGGTGCTAAAATCCAAGTCGATTTCGCCGATACCGCCGGATCAAGTGCAGGTAATCTGTTGCCGACCGGAAACGCGATGGAGCGCCTGGACGTGCCTGGGGTCGGCACACTAGAGGTTTCGATGGTCGATATTGGCAATGCCCATGTGTTCGTACGTGCCGCTGATTTGGGCATGACCGGCGCTGAAACCGCCGCTGAAATCGATGCCAATACGGAGCTATGCGAGAAACTTGAGAAAATCCGCGCCCATGCTGGCGTCGCGATGGGCATGATCGACGACCCTGACCGCGCCGCACAGGACAGCCCCGCCACACCGTTCGTCGCCATGATTGCGCCACCGCAGGATTACTATGACGCCATTGGTGATCGGATGGTGAAGGCCGAAGATTGTGATTTCCTATCGCGGCTGATGTTCATGCAGCAAATGCACAAGACGTATGCCGGAACCAGCACGGTATGCACCGGGATCGCCAGCCGCATCCCCGGCACCATCGTCTACGAAGCGTGCCGGCCTGAGACCCGCGATAAGCTAGAGGTGAATTTTGGCCATCCGGCGGGCGTCATTGAGACCGAAGCCATTGTAGAGTTAGAAGGCAATGCCTATGCCGCTAAGCGTGCCACACTGGGCCGTACCGCAAGGCGCATCATGGAAGGCCAAGTCTACGTTTAAGATTTAGCCAGGAACGAAACAACCTCATCCAGATCATCAAAATCTTCAAGCGACATCAACGCATCAAACGCTTGTGCAGCGGCATCGCTTGAAATCGCAAGGCCTGCGCAATCCATGAACTTTTCCCGAAGCTCGTCACGGGACATCGCATTGTCTCCACTGCGACCGACCATGTCATGAACGTCACGCGCTAACCGAGTGCCATCATCCAATGTGACAGATACGCAAGCATCCCATTGCCCCGTTGGCCCGGGTCCATCATCCGGCAACGGATGAGCCGTCGTAATATCCAATAAGCGGCGAATATCGGATTCCAAGAATGCCTCGCCCTCGAAATCTTTGAGCAGCAACGCGCGGTCCTTCAACGCCCGTGCAACGGTGTATTGAACGCTGAACTTGGCCTGAAGCACGCTTTCAGGGAATGGATTATTGGTATGGCGGAGCCTGCGTTCATGCAGCCCGATATCGATTGCGGTAACACGGCCATGGTCAATATCTTCACCCTTGGCCAAATCGAGCATCGCAAAGATTGCCTGCTGCATACTGCCACAGCACGCGAACTGTTTTAGGCTCAGGACGGGTAATTCAATATCCAGCGGATCAGACCAATCTTCGATGAGCGGCGTCGGGTCGAACAAGCCTTCGCCGTTGAACACGTTCAAAAATCCCTGGTGGTGTTCCATCGCGGATGGATTGGCTTCAAACCCACCCTCGGCCAGATAACATGCCATCAGACCGCTCCGCGCCGAATGTCCGACATGAAGCGGCTTGGTCATCGTACCGAAATTAGCCTTAAGCCCGCTCGCCATCGATGTCGCGATGGCCATGGCAATCGTGGTTTTCTCAATGTCTAATTTCATCGCATAGGCGCACGCAGCGACTGTACCAAAAATGCCCAACGTCGCCGTTGGGTGCCAGCCTTTGTCATAGTGATGGGGATGGACGGCACGTGCGAAGCGATGCTCAACCTCTATGCCAACAACATACGCATCAATGATCTGCCGCCCGGTCAAACCGCGCTCGTCCGCCAAGGCGAACAGTGGGGCCATCAACGGCACCGACTGATGCCCGCCCATGATTGAGCTGAAGTCGTCAAAATCCAATGCATGGGACGCCGTGCCGTTGATCAAGGTCGCATCCAACGCGCTTGTCCGCTGTGATGTGCCAAAGACCAACGCGGGCCCGATGGCATCGCCAACACCCGGTGTTTTACGAAGGATCTGCACACACGATTCAGGCAATCCAGCCAGCGTGACACCGATGGTATCGACAATCCCAACCTTTGCGGCATGCAAGCCATGGTCGGAAATTCGCGTCGGATCGAACCCGCAAATATGCTGCGCCAATGACCCCAGAATACTTTTGCTGTCCGCAGCGGTCAGTCCGTCCATATGCCATCCCCTTTTATTATATGTGTAAGTCTAGGACAGAAACCGGGGCGCATAAAACCATGAAGCAATCCGATTGAACCCCAGGCCCGTATCAAACAGATATGAAGATGCGCCAAAAACAGGATCTGCCCACCAAAACGTGCCCCGTCTGCAACCGTCCCTTTACGTGGCGCAAAAAGTGGGCGCGTGATTGGGATAACGTTCGGTTTTGCTCGGATCGTTGCCGGGGTGATGCAAAGCGCACCGCTAAGTAAGGGTTTTTAGGCACGTCTTCGCACTATCCAAATAAGCGTTCTGTTTATCCGCATCCATCCGGTCCCAGTTCCGATAAATCTGCCCCAATCGCGCATTGTCTTTGAGCTTATCACGATTGCGGATCAGGAAATCCCAATACAGTGGATTGAACGGGCAGGCATCGTCGCCTGTTTTCTGCTTCACGTCGTAACGGCATCCTTTGCAGTAATCCGACATTTTGTTGATGTAGTTACCGCTGGACGCATAGGGCTTGGAGCCCAGCAGCCCGCCATCGGCAAACTGGCTCATCCCCAACGTGTTCGGCAGTTCCACCCACTCATAGGCGTCGGCGTAAACTGCCAGATACCATTCGTGCACGTGTTTGGGATCAATCCCTGCAATCAATGCGAAGTTACCTGTGATCATCAATCGCTGGATATGATGGGCGTAGGCTTCTTCTTTGGTTTGGGTCACTGCCGCACGGATACATGCCATATCCGTATCCGCTGACCAATAAAATGCCGGCAAAGGCCGATCAGCCTCAAAGAAATTCTGATCAACATAATCCGGCATCTTCAGCCAATAGATACCGCGCACATATTCACGCCACCCGATGATCTGGCGGATGAAACCCTCGGCAGCATTCAATGGCACGCGGCCCGCTGCGTATTCATCCGCGACCCTCTGACAGATTTTGAGCGGATCAAGCAATCCTGCATTCATATAATGCGAGATCACCGCGTGATACAGAAACCGCTCGTCGGTCACCATGGCGTCCTGGAAGTCGCCAAACGTCGCCAGCGAATTTTCAACAAACGCATCAAACGCAGCCTCGGCATGGTCAGATGTGACACCGAACCAGAACGGTTCCAAATCGCCAAAGTGATTGGAGAATTTTTCACCCACCAATGCCAGCACGTCCTGGGTAATGTCATCTGGCTCAACCCGCAACGGTTCAGGGAATGACATCCCCCCCTTGGGCGGTTTTCGGTTTTCGCTATCGTAGTTCCATTTGCCGCCTTCGGGTTCATCGTCGGCAGTCATCAGCAGGTCGGTTTTACGACGCATATCGCGATAGAAATACTCCATCCGAAGTTGCTTACGGCCGTCCGCCCATTTTTGAAATTCATCATGGGTTGCGATGAAACGGTGATCATCCACAACATCAACAGGCAGACCAAACGTATCTGACCAGCCATCGATCATCTGGCGGACCCGCCATTCGCCCGGTTCGGTCACAATCACGCGGTCAGGATCATGTCGTTTAATCGCACGCTCGACCTCGCCGGAAAAATTCCCCGCGTTGTCATCGTCATCAAGTTTGACGTAGTCGACGGTCCAGCCATCGTCTTTGAGCGCACCAGCAAAATGCCGCATGGCTGAAAACAGAAATGCGATTTTCTTTTTATGATGCGGAACGTATGTGGCTTCCTCGCTCACTTCGACCATCAACACAACGTCTGTTGATTTCGTGCCCGTCATCAATGGTGAAAGGGTGCGCGACAGTTGATCGCCCAGGATCAGGATTAAAGATTTGGTCATAGCATTGGTACGCCGCAAAAGACGCATCGGATTGCTTAATTCATCAAATGGCTTGGTTTACGTCCTGACGGTTACAGCACCCCGTTCGCCCGTGTTCAATTGATTGGCAAATGCAGGATGCATCGGGCGAGGCGTGAACGAGTTGAGCCATAGCCGGAGCAGCAACCGCCGCTGATCGGGATCGTCATAATCCTCAAACGCGGTGCGCGAATGCAACGTGGTCCGATTATTCAAAATCTGGATATCACCCGGCTGGAAATTCATTTCCAAGCAGAAATCGGGATGCATGGACAATTCACGGAAATAATCGACGGCTTCTTGCTCAAGCGCACTTAACCCGCCATGCGCCTTGTTTGCACCTTGTTCAATCTGTTCCTTGTTGAAGCGAGAACTAAGTTTGCCACCCCAATATGAAAATACAGGAATGCGATGGTGCGACAGTTCTTTCTCTGTCTGGCCTTTGCCAATCAAATCCAGGTAAAAACCTTTATAAAGCGGTTCCAGCAAATCCGGGCGCGTATCCAGAAAACGGTTATATAATGCCGTCGAGCTCACAACCGCGCTGCCACCACCCGATTTCGCGGCCCGCACGCACAACAACCCGACCAAGTCACAGCTGTCAGTATGCGGCGGAATTTCAACCGTTGTCGTATATTTGCGAATATTGAATTTATAAGGGTCTTCGCCTTCGAATTTGTTGCCATGGTCGGTCACATGGCCCACCAGGTCGCCCTTCGCATTTTGGAAGAACCCTTGGCCCAGATGTGCCCCGATGCCCCAGTAAATCGCCGTCAACTCATCCAGATCAAATCGATCAACGGGGATACCCCGCATCAATGTAAAGCCGCGACCGTTTTCCAACAGGTCACGTTGTTCATCCAAAATGGGTCCCAGCGTCGGCAGCGTAAAATCGTCTTTGGTGAATTGTGTACCGCCCAATCCGCGAGATCGAACATGGCTCAACGCATCGGAGAGTTCGCGGACATGCGCATCGGTGAAATGGAACGTCCATCCATCGCTGTCGCGATATTCGTTGGCCAACCAAACCGACGGCTCATCAACGTGTTCTTTGAGAATTTTTTCCATGCTTTGATTTTAGGGTATCAAGGTGGGGTGTCGTCAAGTGGCGGTGCATGGCAATTGTGGAATAAAATCAATCGCAACACTAATCCGAGGTGCATCACCTGCTAACGGTAAGGTCCGGTGCCAGATATACGATGGGAACAAGATCATCATACCCACCTGTGGCTTAATCAATCGGATATCCAATTGGTCCGCGCCATAATATTCGACACGTGGGCGACCAAATTCGACCCAACCGTTCTGGCCATTATCTGGACCACCCACCTCATTGGGGACTGACACGTAATAAATACCGCTTAACCAAGCATCGGGATGATTGTGGCTTTCCTGATGCCCACCAGCGCCCAAAATATTCCCCCACATACATGTGGTGAACGCACAGGTTTTGAGTTTCGCAAGCGGATGATCATCATTACATGATAGGCGCGCGGCATACGATTGCGCTTCATTTACAAACATGGTGCGCAGACATTCCGTCGCGGTCCCAACACCCCCCGTCATCGCATCCGTCGATGCCCCCGCCACCGTTGTACGATGTAGCGGCGCATCACAGAGCGACGGACACCGTCTGATTTCTGATTCTAAGGTTTTTAGGAACCTTTCCCGGGTGCGCCCATTTTTGGGAACGGGTGGCGCACTGGCTGATACATACGTATCAAAATCCGAGAACGCGCGATACTTGTCATATGCGTTGGAGTCCAAATACAGCGTGGCAAGCGCACTCAACGCATGGGTGTTTTCAGGCTCCAGCGCCAAACATTGCCCAAGGCATTCTTTGGCTCTCGCCATATCACCACAGGCGTGCAGCACCACCCCAAGATTGGCAAGAATATCAGGATCGTCAGCACGTAAAGTATTTGCACAATTAAGATTTGCGGATGCACGCTTTAGATCGCCCGTTTCCAACGCGATGACACCCATATGATGATACACATCGGCATTTTCGGGGTCTAACTTTTGCGCAGCCTCTAAACACGCGCGGGCACGTGCCGTCTGACCAAGTTTGAAAAACAACACGCCGCGATGAATGATTGCATCGACATAGAACGGATCATCGGAGGTGACTTTTCCAAATAGCACAAGTGCCTCAGCAGCGCGATGCTGTTGCATCAACGCAATACCCTGATCCACAAGACCGATATTATCCGAATGACCTGCAATATGATTCAAAACTCTTTCCGCCTATGTTGAGCAGTCAGGAGTTAGATCAAATATTACTAATACATATATATAGTAATATTTGCCCGTTACATATAAATAATAACATACGAAAGGGTCATATTACTTGAATTTAGACATCAAATTGCTGTGTCTAATTTAGTATATTTGTGTATTCGAATATAAAAATTTGGAGCGATGCACTTTTCCCACAGGCTAATCGTCTTCGACAAACGACCAGATTTGGGCGTGGCCACCTTCTTCGTCGTCGCGGGGCACGATGCGGATTTGTTCTGAAATGCCTTCATCCGTTAAATCACGGCGGATCGCCAAAAGCGTTCCCGCAGGATGATCGCATAAAGATTCCGCATGCATGATTTCACCTTTGGCAGCATCCATCGCCACCAACATATCGGGTGCGCCGTATTCATTGAACAAATGAAGGGCCAACGAACGGGTCGTAGCCTCGACTTCAGAATCTGGCGCGACTGAAACTTGCACAAACGTCGAATAGCCAAACGAGTTGGTGCCCATCCAGCCAGACGTGAAGGACAATTGGTCCTTATTGTCCATATCTTCAAACGATGCATCGACAAATGAAAACGTACCTGTCACAGCCCATTCACCGGGCTCAGCGGCATTGTGAAAGACCCGCCCATCAGACGGGTCCATTCTGATTGTTCTGGGGAGCTTCATGCTGAGCGTGGCACATCCCAAAGGTGCGCATACGCAAACAAACCCGGCGTGCCACCCGTATGGATATAAACCGTGGCGCCGTCTTGACCGATAGCGCCCTCGTTGAGCAGGCCCAAGAATCCATCAAAAGCTTTGCCGCTGTATACCGGGTCCAACAATAACGCTTCACGGCGCGCAGCTTTACTGATCGCTGCCATGGTCCCCGGCGTCGGCTTGCCATATCCTTCGCCGTAATAACCATCGTTGGTGATAACATCACCATCCGAAAGCAAGTCAGGATGACCCAACATGTCACATAGAATTTTTGAGCGCTTACTGACGCGGGCAAACTGCTGATCCGACGGCCTGCGCACACAGATACCGTGCACCGTCGCGTCGGACCCATAAAGTCTGAGACCACACAAAATTCCGGCATGCGATGCCGCACTACCACTCGGCACGACAACGGTGCGCAGCGGTAATCCTGCGGCGGCTGTTTGTTCGATGATTTCCCGGGCGCAATCAATGTATCCGAGCGCGCCAACGGGGGCATGATCGACCCCCAAATGAACCACATAAGGCTTTTGACCTTTGGCTCGCAGGCCCTCGGCCAGCTTATCCAGATTGTCATCGGCGGCGTTTTCTTCTTCGCCCACAGGGAAGTGATGGATCGGCACGCCTAAAATGCGATCAAGCAGCGCATTGCCCTTTTTTTCTTGGCCTTCGGGCATGCCTTTGACGCGATCTTCTAGCTGTACTTCACATTTCAAACCTAGCTTTTGCGCCGCCGCCGCACAGGTCCGCACAAAGTTGGATTGTACAGCACCCGTGATCAGCACCGTATCGGCACCCTGGTCCAAGGCTTCGCCAAAATAGTATTCAAGCTGCCGCGCTTTGTTTCCCCCAAATGCGAGACCCGTCAGATCATCGCGCTTCACAAACAGGTTCTGTCCGCCTGTATCTGTCATGATCCCGTTTAAGGGATCCAGTGGGGTCGGTGCCTGAGACAGGATACTGCGCGGGAATCCAGCCATCACTGCATTGGCACGTTCAAAGGCAACTTTATCAATATGTATCATGTACAAGAGTTTACTGCAGAGGGCGAAAAGGTCATCTTGTTTTTATGAAACGAATTATCGCGCCTTTATTTAGTACATCTTTATTGCTGGCTGCGCTGGTTGTTTTGTCAGCGTTCCCTGTTCGGGCTTTTGACGAAACGGTTTTGGATTCAGTGGTTCGGGTAAAGCCGGATTGGCCAATTGCGGCGCGCGGGCGGGACGCCCAGGGCGCACCCCGAGATCCACAAGGGACCGGATTTGCCATTCTCCCCGGCGGTTATATTGTCACGAACTTGCATGTGATCGGTGCGGCAAAAACTGTCGATATCTTGTTACAGGATGGTCGGCAGCTACCCGCCGAAATTGTGGGGCGGCACGCACCGACAGATATTGCATTGTTAAAAGTTACCGCCGATGTTTCACCGATAAACCATGCCGTTAATGTGTCTCTCGCTGATCCCGTCTGTGCCGTCGGCAATCAATTTGGCCTTGGCCTATCGGTTACTTGCGGTGTGGTTTCTGCCATCGGTCGGTCGGGTACAGGGTTCAATCCCATCGAAGATTTCGTGCAAACAGATGCAAGCATCAATCCGGGTGGCTCTGGCGGTCCATTGTTAGATCAGAACACTCAATTGGTCGGCATGGTGTCGGCGATTTTCACCAAACAAAGCGATGCAGACATCGGCGTGAATTTTGCTACATCAACGCGACTGCTGATGCGCGTGGTTACTGATTTACGTGATCATGGTCGTGTGCAGCGCGGCCAGGTCGGATTTCGGGCCGGACCGATCCCGCCCCCCCTTAATCAAAATATCACCGGCGCGATGGTATCTCGGGTCGATCCCGATGGCGCCGCATTCAAAGCCGGCTTGGATGCCGGGGACATCATCACACATGTAAATGGGGATCAGATCACGCACCCAGGTGCCCTCGAAATGGCCATATTTATGACCGCACCCAAACAAATGATGACGTTGAAAACGTTACGGGGTGATCAGGCCGCGACTGTTTCCTTGATGGTTTCTGGGCCTTAAAGGCCATTTCTCCTAAGAATTGATTTAAATCAATGTTCGCATAACAATGGAACCGCATGCTGCCGGTTACTTGGAGTGCTGAATGACGCCTGGGACGACGACACCGATGCGCCTCCCCCCCTTGGATGGCATGGAGCCGACTCGCTTATCTGCAATGAAAGCGGCGGCTGCAAGCGTGCGCGATATCCAACATAACCTGGCTTTGTCAGGGTCGAATGTGGTCGCAGAAGTCCTTCGCGATGCACCCGATTTTTATGAATGGGATCATTATCCTGCAGGTGATGTCTATGATCCGGTTAGCCATTCGCAGTTCTATTATCATGCGCACGCACCAGCAGACCAAGACAACGTTCGTGCCGACGAACATGGGCATTTTCACACATTTATGCGCCCCCCTGGCTTTCCACCTGAAGTCGCTCAGCCGATTGATCCGGATGGCTTGCCTGCCATTTGCCCCAGCGACGGACTGACCCATCTGATTGCGATTTCGATTAACTTCTCGGGGGATCCCATCCGATTGTTCACGACCAACCGCTGGGTCACTGATGAAACATGGTATCCGGCTGCAGACGTAAAACGCATCCTGCCCCATTTTAATGTCTCACACGATGGTCCCTGCAGCCAAACGAGTGCGTGGATATCGAATCTGTTGATGATGTACGGGCCATTGATTGAATTGCTGATGGATGGACGTGATCACGCGGTGCAAGCGCAGGCCGCGAACCAACCGATCCAAAATGTCTGGTCTGATCAATCTTTGGAAGTCACATCCGTCGCAGATATTTCACTGCAAAAAGATATCGACGCAATTTTAGCGACAGTCCCTTAAAGGCGATCAATCGCTAAGCGCGACAGCCCCTTCGTCGACCAGCGCCCCAATTTCATCTTCGCCAAAACCATATTCACCCAGAACCTCGGCTGTATGCTGACCGAATAACGGCGCACCCGTCGCAACCTTGCCGGGTGTTTCCGATAGTTTGATCGGCAAGCCGAGGGTCTGCACATCGCCAAGTTTTTCATGATGTACGGTCGGGATCATGTCGCGTGCCTGGGCATGCGGATCATCGAACATCTCGCAAACGTCCATCACGGGTCCACCCGGCACGCCAGCTGCTTCCATGCGGTCCAACCATTCTGAGCGGGTCCGGGTCTTAAAGATCGGTGTCAGTGTAACTTCGAGTTCTTTCAGATTGGCCATCCGATCTGCGTTGGTCTTAAAGCGCGGATCATCCGCCAGCTCGGGCGCTTCCATCGCATCCAGCAATCGTTCCCAATTGCGCTGATTGGCGGCACCGACCGTGAACCAACCGTCGCTGGCTTCGAATGCCTGATACGGACCATTCAACGGATGTGCTGATCCCATGGGGCCGGGGGCTACGCCTGTTGCGAGCGCAATCGCGCTCTGCCAGTACGTGTGAATGATACCCGCCTCAAATAACGACGTATCGACGATCTGGCCTTCGCCAGTTTTAAGTTTATGTATGTATGCAGAAAGCACGCCCATCGCCGCCAGGATACCAGCCGTAATATCGGTAACGGGTGCGCCAACTTTGCACGGTGGGCGACCTGGGCCTTCGCCAGTGAACGACATCAACCCACTCATACCTTGGGCGATGAGGTCGAACCCTCCGCGATCCGCATAAGGGCCTGTGCGCCCAAAACCTGAAATCGCACAGTAGATGAGACCTGGGTTTACTTGCTTGAGGGACTCATACCCGAAACCGAGTTTTTCCATGGTGTCATGTCGATAGTTTTCAGTGACGGCGTCAGCGTCTTTAAGCAATGTCTTGAGGACACGTTTGCCGCCCTCTGTTTTTAGGTTGAGCGCAATACCCCGCTTGTTGCGGTTCATCATCAAATACGCGGCGGATTCACCGTCCATATCTGGTGGTAAAAAACGCCGCGAATCGTCACCACCAGGAATTTTTTCAACCTTGATCACATCGGCACCCAAATCGGCCAACATCAATCCGCAGACAGGGCCCGCCATGATGTGGGCCAGCTCGACGACTTTCATACCAGCTAAGGGTCCGAATTTTTCTTGTGTCACGATATGTCTCCCAAGGATGCTTGCGCGTTATTTACCAGAGAACTTTGGTGTCTCTTTATCCAAAAATGCCTGATAACCGGTTTTAAAATCATCGGTATCAAAGCACTCAAAGGCTTCGTTGATTTCATCGGCACTGAGCGGTGTAGGGTCTTCCAGGCGTGCTGCGAATTTCTTGTGCCAGCGATGGACCAGTGGTGCACCAGCAGCAATGCGTTCAGCACTCGCGCGCGCTTCGGCCATGACATCACCATCGGCCACTACGCGCGACACGATGCCCAATCGCAATGCTTCTTCGGTGCCAAAGATGCGTCCTTCGAGCAGGATTTCCAGCGCGGGTCCACGTCCGACCAGCGACTGCAACGCACCCAGTTCGTGGTAGCCCATGATCAGACCTAGCTTTGATATCGGTGCACCAAAGCGGCTGCTTTCACCGCAAATCCGCACATCACAAAGCCCGGCGATCTCTAACCCACCACCAACGCAAATGCCCTTAATGGCAGCAACGCTGGGATGGCGACAATCACGCATGGCTTCGATGTTTTCGGCCATCAACGCGCCGTATTTGGTAGCCTGCTCTGAGTTGGAACGATCCGTTTCGAACTCAGAAATATCATTGCCAGGGCTGAACGATTTCTCGCCCGTACTGGTCAAAATGATACAGCGGACACTGTCGTCATCAGATAGATTACGAAAGATCGTGCCCAATTGCGCCCACATGTTTTTGGTCAGCGCGTTGAGTTTTTCCGGGCGGTTGATGGTGATCGTGACGATGTCTTTATCATCACGGTCCATCAAAATGAGATCATCACTCATGATCAGATCAAGCCGTTTTGGCGAGGTAATCCATCGCCGCCTGAACGCCACCCTTGGTGATTGGCACACCCGCCAATTCCAGGCCCATTTCGACACCCGACAAGGCACCAAGCAACGTGAGATCGTTGATATCACCCAGGTGACCAATGCGGAATACTTTGCCCTTCACTTTGCCAAGGCCTGTGCCCAACGACATGTCGAATTTGTCGTGGATGATCTTACGGACATGATCGGCATCATGGCCGTCGGGGACGACCACTGCAGTCAATACAGGAGAATGTTCTTCTTCGACCTGACATAAAGTTTCCAAACCCCAAGCCTCAACCGCGATACGTGTTGCTTTGGCATGTCGTTGGTGACGTACAAAAATGTTCTCCAGACCTTCTTCGTCCAGAATGATCTTGAGCGCTTCTTCGAGCCCATAAAGCAAGTTGGTTGCAGGTGTGTATGGAAAGAACCCGCTGGCGTTATTGCCGAGCATCGGACCCCAGTCCCAGTAAGATTTTTGAAAGCCGCTATTCTCGTGCGCATCCAATGCTTTTTTCGACACACAGTTAAAGCTGAGACCCGGAGGTAGCATCAGGCCTTTTTGCGATCCGGTGATGGTAACATCGACGCCCCATTCGTCGTGGCGATAATCAGCAGATCCCAAACCAGAAATTGTATCGACCATGAACAAGGCTGGGTGGCCCGTAGAATCGATGGCTTTGCGCACATTGGCGATCCGCGATGTGACACCCGTTGAGGTTTCGTTGTGCACGCAACAGACAGCTTTGATTTCATGGTCGGTATCTTCACGCAGGCGGGCTGCGATCTTTTCAGGGTCAACACCATGACGCCAATCACCGCCGATAAATTCAGGTACGATACCGATCCGGTTCGCCAACTCATCCCAGAGTGTCGCGAATTGACCAGTTTCATACATCAGCACTTTGTCGCCAGGGCTGAGGACGTTGACCAGGGCGGCTTCCCACGCACCGGTACCCGAGGCTGGGAACACGATCACGGGGCATTCGGTTTTGAACACGCCTTTGAGTTTTTCAAGGACACGGGCACCGAGTTCACCAAATTCAGGACCACGGTGATCGATGACCTGCATATCCATGGCGCGCAGCACGCGCTCTGGAACGGGGCTTGGCCCTGGAATCTGTAAAAAATGTCTGCCTGCTCGATGTGCCATAGTGTCCTCCAAATGAATGTGCGGTGTGATCTTTAACCGCTTAAGCGCATATTGTATACAATTTATTGGCATTGCAAGCTCAAATAATGGTATTTTTTGGTAGTTATTACATTTTGTATACAATATAGTAGATGAAAGAGATCAATACGGAGAGACCCATGGCACGCCAATCATTTGGACTTCGCGATACAGGCCGCATCGGCGACGAGAAGCTCGCGGCACGTCTACAAACCGCCATCAAGGGCGACGTGAAGTTCGACCCCTTCACCCGTGGGCGTTACGCCACCGACGCATCGCATTACCAGATTGAACCGGCTGGCGTCGTCATTGCCAAAGACGCACATGACGTCAACGCGATCATCGATATCGCTCGCGATGAGGGCATGCCTGTGTTGCCACGCGGTGGCGGCACATCACAGTGCGGCCAAACCATTGGCGAAGCCATCGTCGTTGATGTCGCCAAGCACATGAACAAAGTCCTCGATTTTGACAAAGACGCGCGGACGGCACGGGTCGAACCAGGCCTCGTCCTCGATCATTTAAATGCATTCCTGAAACCACACGGCCTTTGGTTCCCGGTCGATGTATCGACATCCAGCCGCGCGACCATTGGCGGCATGACGGGCAATAATTCCTGTGGGTCGCGATCCATCCGTTACGGCACCATGCGCGACAATGTATCGGGCGTCGACGCGATCCTGGCCGACGGCACCGCCATGCATTTCGGCGAAGTGTCCGACAACCGGGCCATGGCAGATCTCGCCATCCATCAACAAGAATTGGTTACACAGTTGCTCGCCATGGGGCGCGATCACGAAGTGCTGATTAAAGATAAGTTCCCCGACCTGATGCGCCGCGTCGGTGGTTATAATATCGATGCCCTGATGCCGACAGGCCCCGGTCGCGGCACGTGGAGTAATCAGACGGTTCATGGATCGCCCGATCATCCAAACCTCGCCCACTTACTTGTAGGATCGGAGGGCACGCTCGCATTCAGCACGTCGGTTGATATCAAACTGCAACCGCTGCCCAAGAACAAAACCCTTGGCATTTGTCATTTTCCAAAATTCTATGACTGCATGGATGCGACCCAGCATTTGGTGAAATTGGGCCCCGTCGCCGTTGAACTGGTCGACCGCACCATGATCCAGTTGTCGCGCGAAATCCCCATGTTCCGCGATACTGTCAATCAGTTCGTGAAGGGTGATCCCGACGCATTGTTGTTGGTTGAGTTTGCCGAAGAAGACCAAGCCGAGAACCTTCGCCGTCTAAATCAGTTGGGCGAGATGATGGCAGACCTTGGATTCCCTGATGCCGTCGTCGAAGCTGTCGAACCTGAGTTCCAAAAAGCCGTATGGGAAGTTCGGAAATCTGGCCTGAACATTATGATGTCGATGAAGGGGGACGGGAAACCGTTGTCATTTATCGAAGACTGCGCGGTCCGCCTGGAAGACCTGGCTGATTTCACCGACAGGCTGACCCAGGTGTTTCACAAGAACAATACCGAGGGGACCTGGTATGCCCACGCGTCCGTCGGCTGTTTGCACGTGCGCCCGGTCATCAATTTAAAATCTGACGTTGGTGCCAAACAGCTCCGCGATATCGCCGAAGCCGCGTTCGAGATGGTTCGTGAATACAAAGGATCGCATTCCGGCGAACACGGCGACGGGTTGGTCCGCTCTGAATTCCACAAGGATATGTTCGGCGAAGATATGGTATCGGCATTCCGCGATGTGAAAACATCGTTCGATCCAGACGGCACATTCAATCCCGGCAAGATCGTCGATCCCCCCAAGATGGATGACCCTGATCTGTTCCGGTTCAACCCGCGATACAAACAATCCACGTTGGAAACGGCGCTGGATTGGTCGGAATGGGGCGGTATGTCGGGTGCGGTCGAGATGTGCAACAACAACGGAACGTGCCGGAAATCCAACCCCGGCGTGATGTGCCCATCGTTCCGTGTCACGGGTGATGAACAACACCTGACGCGGGGCCGCGCGAATTCGCTGCGCCTCGCATTGTCCGGGCAACTCGGCCCCGACGCGCTGACGTCCGATGCCATGAAGGAAACCATGCAATTGTGCGTTGGCTGCAAAGGCTGCAAACGCGAATGCCCCACCGGCGTCGACATGGCAAAAATGAAAGTTGAATTCCTGTATCACTACAACAAGCGCCACGGCGTCTCGTTGAAGGATAAACTGGTTGGCTACTTACCACGCTATGCCCCGTATGCATCACGCATGGCGGGGGCGATGAATCTCCGCGATATCATCCCCGGCATGGCAAAGCTTTCGGAATGGGTTTTGGGCTTCGCGGCTGAGCGCACGTTGCCGAAATGGCGATCCGATATTTTCGATGTTGAGGCCGAAGGCATTCGTCCTGACGCCTGCCCCGCCGGCAAAGCGGTCGTGTTGTTGGCTGACACATTCAATACATACTTTGAACCTGAAAACCTGCATGCCGCAAAGCGCGTGTTAGAGGCTGCGGGCTACCGCGTCGCCATCGCCAAACCGAAACAGGGCGAACGGCCCTTGTGTTGTGGGCGCACATTCTTGGCCGCTGGATTGGTCGACGAAGCACGGACTGAGGCCAAACGCATGTTAGATGCCGTCCTGCCGTTCGCCCAAGCGGGTGTGCCGATCATCGGGCTGGAACCATCTTGTCTGTTCACGCTGCGCGATGAGTTTAAATCTGTATTGCCGGGTGAGGACACCGACACGCTGGCCGATAACGCACTGTTATTCGAAGAATTCCTGGCCCGTCAAATTGATGCCGGAAACCTGAAGTTAGACCTTGATCCATTGGCGTCGGGCAAAGCATTGCTGCACGGTCACTGCCATCAAAAAGCATTTGCTGCCATGGGCGCCGTTGAAAAAGTGCTGCGCTTTGTGCCGGGCCTGAACGTCGAGACGATTGAAAGCAGTTGCTGTGGCATGGCGGGTGCGTTCGGTTACGAGAAAGCCAACATCGAAGTTTCGAAGAAAATGGCGGAGTTATCGTTATTGCCCAAGGTCCGTGAAGCCGATGAAGACACCCTCGTCGTCTCCGATGGCACAAGCTGCCGTCATCAAATCCACGATGGTGCAAACCGCGAGGCGATTCATGTCGCGCGCGTGCTTGAGCAAGCCTTGCCAAAAAGCCAAAGGGGCGCAGCATGAACGAGATGACACAACCGATTGCGCGGGCAACTTTGCACAACGAATTGGCGGAACGCATTCGTACGATGATTTTCTCCGGCGAACTTCGTGGTGGCGACCGCGTCCCGGAACAAAAGCTGTGTGATGTATTCGGGGTGTCCCGCACGCCGCTTCGTGAAGCGCTCAAAGTTTTGGGCGGAGAAGGTCTGCTGACGTTAGAGCCCAATCGCGGTGCGCGGGTGGCAACACTCAGCGAAGATGACATCGATGAGATTTTCCCCGTGATGGGCGCGTTAGAGGCGTTGTCCGGCGAGTTGGCCTGTGCCCGATTAACTGATAGCGAGTTCGCTGAAATCCGCGCGCTGCATTATCAGATGGCACTGCATCACACGCGGGGCGAACTGCAACCGTACTTTGCGGTCAACCAGCAAATCCACGAAGCGATCCTTCGTGCTGCTGATAACCCAACGCTTGAAACCCAATACCGTTCCCTCGCCGGGCGCATTCGCCTCGCACGATACCGCGCCAACATGACCCAAGAGCGTTGGGATAAGGCCATGCAAGAACACGAAGAAATCCTCGGCGCCCTGGAAGCTCGTGACGGCGCGCGGTTATCGGTGATCTTGCGGCAACATTTGGAAAATAAACGCGAGACTGTAAAAGCCGCCATCCGCGAAGGTTTTGGCGATGGCCCTGTGAGTATTGCTGCCTACGATTGAGTTCTTGCAAATACCCCCTCACCTAACCTCTCCCCCTAAAAGGGGAGAGGGATTAGATCGAGTTATGTTCATACAGGGTCCCTCTCCCTCACGAAGTGGGGGAGAGGAAAGGTGAGGGGGCTAGTCTTAAAGAACGTTTCCGAGTGACATCCTTTAGCGATGCTGCACTAATTGATGGCAACCCATAGCCGTTCAATTGAAAGTCACCATGTTATCAAAACTATCCACCCTGATATTTGGCGAGCCCGTGCGAGACAAGTTACCCGCGCGCGTTCTTGACGAGATCAATGCACGGCAAGACACCAGCGAACGGCTGATTTCATGGGTGCAAATGGCCCTGATCATCTTGTTCATTGCGCTTTGGAGCACCGCGCAAAAATTCTCAAACATGATGTCGGAATTTGAAGTCGTGCCCATGGCATTGGCGGCATATTTCGTATTTACGCTGATCAGATTGGTCGCTTCACATAAAATCCGCCTGCCTAAATGGTATCTGTATTTGTCGGTGATTGCCGATATGGCATTGCTGATGCTGATGATCTGGGCATTTCACATCCAGTACGACCAACCCCCGAGCTTTTATCTCAAAGCGCCGACACTGATGTATGTGTTCATCTTCATCGCCCTTCGCACACTCAGGTTCGAAGTCGAATACATCATCGCCTCTGGGGCGGCTGCCATCATTGGCTGGTGCGTGTTAATGGGATGGGTGTTGTACGCAGGCGGCGGCATGGAATTAATCACCCGTGATTTCGTAACCTATATGACATCGAACACGGTGTTAATCGGGGCCGAGATCGACAAAATGGTTTCGTTCTTTTTGGTGACCAGCGTTCTTGCGATTGCCGTTGTCCGCTCGCAACGCAATTTTTATCGGAGCGTTTTACAGCAATCCGCTGCCGAGGATTTATCGCGGTTTGTATCCAAAGAAGTTGCGGCACGCATCACATCCGCGGATCGCCAAATCCAGGCGGGCGATGGCGAGAGTCGCACAGCCACCATTATCTTTACCGATATCGAAGGGTTTTCGGCGGTATCGGAAACCATGTCCGCCCAGAAATTAGCAAGCACACTGAACGAATACTTTGGTGTCATGGGCGATGCGATCAGCCAGTACGGCGGCGTGATCACCCACTTTGAAGGCGACCTGATGCTGATTACCTTTAATGCCGTCGATGATGATGACGATCATGCGATGAATGCGGTCAAATGCGCGCGCATGATCGAAAAACTGGCGCGGTCCAGAACGTTTAATGGGGCGATGCTTAAAACCCGGTGCGGCATCAATACGGGCGAGATCACGGTTGGGGCCGTGGGGGCACAAGATCGCCTCGCATTTACCGTGCACGGCGACACGGTCAATATTGCCGCCCGGCTAGAGCAACTCAACAAAGAGTACGGCACCTACATCATGATGGGCGAAGCCACGTACCAGGCCGTATCAGCCACGATCAATTGCGCGTTTATTTGCGAAACCCCGGTCAAAGGACGCACCGGAGAAGTGCGCGTGTATTCACCAAAAGGCTGACGCCACCCATTGTTGCCTTTGAATCACCGCAACACTGACAAATTTTCAACAAATTTTAGTATTAACCACAATAGCGTGACCGCGGTCACAGACCGATACTGCATGATGCATTAAAACACTGTTATAACATCAACCCCGAACAGCAGATCATCGCTTATGTTTTATCAAACCACCACATTTCGCCCTCACGCATCCTTCAATTTTTTGCGAGGCGTCGCCCGCCTACTCGGCTTTCGTGGTACTCACAAAGCGATAGCGACCCGAATCCCCCCTTCGGCGCGCTAGGCGGTTCCTCGGTTTAATTCCGAACGATTGCGGGTACACTGCCCGCCATGTTGACCAAAATTTCAAACTTCGTTTTCGGAGAACCGATCACTGACGAGTTGCCAGAACGCGTCCGTAACGAAATCACCGAACGCCAGAATTCGAGCGAGCGCCTAATCTCATGGGTGCTGTTCATTCTTGTGATTTTCTTTGGGACACTTTGGTGGATCGCGCCTAAGAACGAGAGTATTGCCGGCTTCCAACCCGTGCCGTGGACCATCGGCGGTTATTTCGTCTTCACGCTGATACGTCTTGTTTTGTCCTACAAGGTTCGCTTGCCGGGCTGGTTCCTGAGCGTATCTGTCCTAGCAGATATGACATTGCTGATGGTGATGATCTGGAGCTTCCACATCCAATATGATCAACCACCAAGCTTTTATCTCAAAGCACCCACGCTGATGTATGTGTTTATCTTCATCGCACTCAGGGCACTCCGGTTCGAAGTCCAGTACGTGCTGTTGGCGGGCGCGTCTGCCATCGCAGGCTGGACCATCTTGATGTACTTCGCGATCAAGACCGATTTGGCCATGACCATGGTAACCCGCGACTACGTCGAGTATTTGACCACAAACAGTATTCTGATCGGCGCCGAAATCGACAAGATGGTGTCGACGGGGCTCGTCACCATTGTTCTGGCCTTGGTCGTGGTGCGCGCACGACGGCTGGTTTTCCATGCCATCCGAGAACATGCTGCCGCCCAGGATTTATCGCGCTTTGTGTCTAAAGAAGTCGCCAGCCGGGTGACATCCGCAGATCGCCAAGTGCAACCAGGTGACGGTGAGTTCCGCCGCGCGACAATCGTGTTTACCGATATCGAGGGCTTTTCGACCATCTCAGAAAAAATGACCGCGCAAGAGCTGGCCACCACATTGAACGATTACTTTGTGGCCATTACATCTGCGATTGACCAGTTTGGCGGTGTCATCACCCAGTACCAGGGCGATGCGATGTTGATCACCTTTAACGCGGTAAAGGACGATCCAGAGCACGAGCTAAACGCCGTGAAAACGTCCCTGATGATCGACAAAATCTGTCGCAATCAAACGTTTCAGGGCGCGCCCATGCGGACCCGCTGCGGCATTAACACAGGCGATGCATCCGTTGGCGCCGTGGGGACCGACACCATGTTGTCATTCACGGTGCATGGCGATGACGTCAATATTGCGGCCCGCTTAGAGCAATTAAACAAAAGCCACGGCACATATGTGATGATGGGCGAAGCAACGTATGAAGCGGTCAAAGACCAGTTCCCGTGTGATTTTATTTGCGAACAAACGGTACGCGGCCGTGAAACCCCTGTGAAGGTCTATAGCCCGACGGGCGCAAAACCGGCCTCAATAGGGTAAGCTCAGCTTTTAATTTCGTTCGCAACCAAGATTGACTTCAACAGCGTTATAACTGTTGGGCCATCACCCAAACGCGCCAAGGTTTTTCCATCTCGCAAATCAATAAAGCCCGGCAAGGCCTTGGCTTCAGACTGCGACAGTTTGCGAAAGCCCATCGACCATTCTAAGAATTGCCGATTGTCACTTTCATGCTCGGAGATGATTGTCGCATTTGTGTGACGCGTGTCTTTGGCAATACGCTCGTATGTCCGATGCACAGACTTTTTCTCACCTTCAAGCACTTGGATGATCACACCATTGGGTAGGTAAGCTAAAAAACCCGTGATCTGATCCCGATTATTATTTTCACGTGATACTTTGAGGATGGATTCAAGATGATCATCAGATAAAGGAGACGTTTCCTTACTGAGATAAAGCAGTTGATACTTCTTCGTGTCTTCCGCAATAAAGCCCAGTTAACCTACTGAATGATAAAGTTTATCAATAGGTTGGCAACTGTTATTGGGGCGCGGTATCTGCATGATCCGTATGCCTGTAAAGTTTAGTCAAAAATAGTGTTCGCCAAAAAAATACTTCTCAGCATTTTAATTGGCGTTGATGTGCCATCGAGCACATTTGAAACCTCGCCACCGCTTAAATTGATGAAATCGGGTAAATAACCAACTTCTGATTGTTTCACCATCCGAAACCCCATGAACCATTCAGAAAAGAGCCTCTCCTCGCCTTCTAAATCGAGCAGTTTAGCTAAACTATGATGCCGGCTGTCACGACTAATTCGTTCATAAGTCGCGCTCACAGTATCCGCATCGCCCTCAAGGATTTGAATGATGGTGCCATTGGGAAGGCAAGCCAGAAAACCGGTGACGCCATCACGCTTATTGTTTTTGCGCGCAACAGCCAAAATATCCTCGCAAACCGCAGTCGTCAGGGCCCCGATAGATTGGCTTATATAGAGAATTTGTTGCACGTGATTAGTCATTCGAAATTCACCCGTTGATTGAGGTAAACTGAACACCTATGCGACGTTTTGTATCTACGTATTATACACAATTACAACTTCAGGCTGTTCTATCCGCGCAGCAGACCGCCCGTTGATTTTTCGACAGCGCCGATGATTTTTTGTGAAATCGCCTCGATCTCCTCATCGGTCATCGTTTTTTCTGTCGGTTGAAGTGTGACGGTGATCGCGACGGATTTTTTGTTCTCGCCCAACGCTTCACCGACGAACACATCAAATAGACGAACGCCATCGATTAAGGATTTCTCGGCACTCTTGGCGGCCTGCAGGATTTTCGCTGCTGCCACATCGCTATCAACAACAAACGCGAAATCCCGGTCAATCGGCTGGAATGCTGACAACTGAATAAGCGATCGTGCAGCAGATTTCTTTTTAGGGGCTGGGACGGCATCGGGATAAACCTCAAATGCGACCACTGGACCTTTGACGCCGAGCGCATTTAGGACACGTGGATTGATCTCGCCAAATCGAGCCAAAGTATTTTTTGGACCCAATCGTAATTCGCCAGACCGCCCCGGATGATAATAAGACTGCACGTCGGTAAAGACCTGCAACTTATCGACCGGCGCACCAATCGCCCCCAAGACAGCCATTGCATCCGCCTTGGCAGTGAACGCATCAACAGCTACAGCCGGGCCCGACCATTGCTTGGGCGATGCCAAGCCTGTGCGGATACCCGCAGCCACGATCCGCTGATCATCAATACCATCACCGTGATATTCAGGACCGACTTCGAACAGATCAGCATTCGCAAATCCACGGTCCGCATTTCGACCCGCAGCGCGGATCAAATTACCAAGCGGCGTGGGCCGCATGACGGACAATTCTGAACTGATCGGATTAACAATCCGCGTGCCATCATCAATGTCGGTAAACAATGCCGCTTCTTTGTCATCCATGAACGAATAAGTCACCGCCTCAACCATGCCGCGCGCCGCCAGAATCCGCCGTGCGATGGCGCGACGTTTTTGGTTCTCGTTCAATGCAGGTTTCGGCAACGTGGTTTCACGCGGCAACGGGGTCGCCGGAATATTATCAAAGCCGTTGATACGGATGATCTCTTCGACGATACAGGCTTCGTGCACGATATCGCTACGCCATGTTGGCACAGCGACATTCCACGTATCCCCATCACCGGAAACATCGAACCCAAGAACAGCCAAAATGCGCTCCATTTCGCCGCGCACAATTTCGACACCCGCCAGACCACGCACCCGCTCTGGCCGGAACGTAATCGATTTTGCAGTGTCCGGCTGCGCACCCGCCACGACGATGTTTGATGGCTCACCCCCGCATAGATCAAGGATCAAGCGCGTGCCAATTTCCATACCGTTCTCTAAGAACGCTGGATCAATACCGCGCTCAAACCGGTAGCGCGCATCGGATTGCAAATTCAATTTGCGACCCGTCATCGCGGTGCGAACCGCATCGAAGTACGCCGCTTCGACGAAGACATTTACGGTATCTGCCGTGACACCTGAAACCTCGCCACCCATGACACCGCCCAATGCTTCGGGTCCGTTGTCATCGGCGATGACGACCATTTGGTCATCCAAGGTGTATTCTTTTTCATTCAACGCCAACAGCGTCTCGCCATTGGTTGCCATGCGGACCCGCAAATCACCTGAGACTTTGTCGGCATCAAAAACGTGCAACGGACGATTGAGATCAAACGTCAGCAAGTTGGTGATATCGACCAGCGCCGATATGGGGCGCAGACCAATCGACAGCAATTTTTCCTTAAGCCACGTCGGGCTTTCGCCATTGGTGACACCCTTGATCAAGCGCCCCACAAAATACGGGCACGCATCTGCGGCGTCATCGGCGAAATCGAGCGTCACATTGATATGGCTATCGAATAAACCCGGAACGGGTCCATTGGCCAATGGTTTTAACGAGCCGATACCAGCTGCCGCCAAGTCACGCGCCACGCCACGAACGCCCAGGCAATCGCCCCGGTTCGGGGTGATCGCAATTTCGATGATCGGATCATCCAGGCCCATGACTTCGATCGCCGGGAGGCCTATTTTAGTATCTTCTGGCAGATCGACGATACCGTCGTGTTCTTCGGAAATGCCCATCTCGCGTTCGGACAACAGCATGCCGTTGGACAACACACCGCGAATTTCAGTTGGCTTTAACGTGATATCAGTACCGGGGATGTACGATCCACCGGGCGCGAACACGCCAACCAGTCCGGTCCGTGCATTCGGGGCACCGCAGACCAGTTCAACGATTTCACCATTGCCGGGATCGACCTTGCAGACGCGCAGCCGGTCCGCATTTGGATGCTGGGTTGCTTCGATCACGCGTGCGGTGACGAACGTTTCCAATCCTTGGGATCGATCATCAACGCCTTCGATCTCTAAGCCGACCATGGTCAGTGTATCGGTAATTTCCTGCAACGACGCGGTGGTGTCCAAATGCTCTTTGAGCCAGCTTAAGGTGAATTTCATCGGACCAATCCCCCGACCATGCCGGGCACTTCGAGTGATCTGAACCCGTAATGGCGCAACCAGCGCAGATCGCTTTCAAAGAATGTCCGCAAATCAGGAATGCCGTATTTCAGCATCGCCACGCGTTCGACACCCAGACCAAAGGCAAAACCCTGGTATTCATTGGGATCGATTCCGCAGTTCGACAGCACGTTTGGATTGACCATGCCGGAACCCAAAATCTCTAACCAGTCATCGCCGTGCCCGATCTTGAATTCGCCGCCTTCGCGGGTGCAGCCGATATCAACTTCGGCGCTGGGTTCGGTGAACGGAAAATAGCTGGGACGGAACCGTACCGGCAGATCATCGACTTCGAAAAACGCACGGCAGAATTCGATCAAACACCCTTTGAGGTGCCCCATATGAGATGTCTTGTCGATCACCAAACCTTCGACCTGATGGAACATCGGCGAATGGGTCGCGTCATAATCTGAACGATACGTGCGGCCGGGCACGATGATGCGGATCGGCGGTTCCTGATCCGTCATGGTGCGAATTTGCACAGGGCTTGTGTGGGTGCGCAGAACCTTACGTTTGCCATCTTCGCCGGGCATATAGAACGTGTCGTGTTCTTGGCGCGCCGGGTGGTCGAGCGGAATGTTCAGCGCTGTGAAATTGTGCCAGTCATCTTCGATATCGGGGCCTTCGGCAACCGTGAAGCCCATCTCGCCAAAAATACCAACGATTTCGTCGATGGTTTGGCTGATCGGATGCACATAGCCCGTTTCTTCGTGGGCTGCCGGCAACGTGACGTCGATTTGTTCGGACATCAGACGCTTATCAAGATCAGCATCCGCCATGGCGGCTTTTTTGACATCGATGGCGGATGACACTTCACCCTTCAGGACGTTGAGCGCCTGGCCAGCGGCTTTGCGCTCTTCAGGGGCCATTTGACCCAAGCCCTTCATCAGCTCGGTGATCCGACCTTTTTTTCCAAGCGCGGAGATCCGTAGTTCTTCTAGCGCCTCGGTCGAGTTCGCGGCTTCTACGTCTTTGAGAAGTGCGTCGCGTAGCTGATCCGGTGTTTCCATGACATCCTCGTTCTGTAACGTGTCATCCGATGTATCGCTTAAAAAGACGAACGGGAGCAACGCCCAAGGCGCTACTCCCGTTCCAAAGCTTATTTAGACCCCAATAATGGGGGGCAGCGATTAAGCGTTCTGGCTGAGAGCGGCCTGGGCCTGATCTACCAATGCTTTAAATGCTGCAGGTTCGTTCATCGCAAGGTCAGCGAGGATTTTACGATCCAGCTCAACGCCTGCTTTGGTCAAACCATTCATGAATTGCGAATAGCTCACACCGTATTCACGTGCGCCTGCGTTGATCCGCTGAATCCAAAGACGGCGGAACTGGCGCTTCTTGGTGCGGCGGTCACGGTATGCATACTGCAGACCCTTTTCGACGCGTTCAATTGCGATACGGAAGTTAGTGCTACTACGACCCCGATAACCCTTAGCGAGTTTCAGAACCTTTTTATGACGTGCGTGGGACGTTGTGCCCCGAGATACTCGTGCCATTTTACTGTCTCCTCAGGGTCAGGCGTTCGGCATATAAGATTTGACGATCCGTGCGTCCGGTGCGGACAGGATCATACCGCCGCGGGCGTTCCGCTTCGTCTTATTTGACCGTTTGCGCAGGTTATGCCGTTTGAAAGCATTAAAGGCTTTAACTTTGCCAGTACCCGTGAGTTTAAAGCGCTTCTTGGCGCTCGATTTCGTCTTCAGTTTGGGCATTTCCCTCTTCCTTATATCTATATCGTCGGTCGTGAAGATCGCACCGACTTCGTTTCATGGGTTCAAACGCATAAGGCATGCCCTTTTAGCCATTGCGTTCGGCTGCGTATAAGCAGCGCGCGGGTTATAGCGAGCCTGCCCTAAGATGGCAAGACATGGATAAACACCAAAACAACCGGATGTGGACTTCACGTATTCTAATTGTGAACACAATGGGTGTACGGTGCACATATACTAAACTAAAGGTCGCACGCGATGTCAGTATTTTTATTGTTTTTATCCGACAATCTGACGGCACTGGTTGCCAACGTTGGTGCGTTAGCGATCATCGCGTGGGTGATTTCGATCTATAGCCACAAAGCAATGACAACTGCGGATGGCAAACCGCAGATTAATCCATGGCTGGTTGGCATCGGCATGGGCATTACAGCATCACTGCTGATGTTTATTCCTGTCGAGTTGTTCCCTGGGGCATTTGCAGATGGACGTGGTGGACCCATACTATTGTCCGGGATCATTGGTGGACCGATTGCGGCATTGACCACTGGGATAATTGCTGGCGTATGTCGCTTCTATATCGGCGGTGCTGGCATCATTACAGGTCCAACGTATATCGCCATTTTTACCCTGATTGGCCTTGCCTATTGGTACGTTGAGAGAAAGCTTGAGGCCCCGAGACTGAACATTAGCCGGTTATTTGTATTGGCAACTGCAGCAACAATTCTCAGCATGCCAGCGGTACTGTTCATTCCTGCAGATATGCAGTTTGCCGTTTTAAAGAAGCTTTGGCCCATTTTGTGGGTCTCAAACGTCATCGGCACCATCATTTTGGGCACATTGTTGGTGCGTGAACGCGAGCGCATGAAGAATGAGTATGAGCTTGCGGTACAGTTTGAGCGCGCAGAACAAGCCACCGTCGCCAAATCACGCTTTATCGCCGCGATGTCCCATGAAATCAGAACCCCTTTGAATGCTGTCCTTGGCATCCTTCAACTGCTCGATACGGACGAAGTATCTGGGAAAGTCCGTGAAAAGCTAAAAGTCGCGCACGATAGCGGCCGGTTCTTGTTATCGCTGATCAATCAAGTGCTCGATTTCGCGCGCATCGAAGCAAATGCGATTGAACCCACCAAAGACACTTTCACGCTGTCGTCGCTGATCGATAGTCTCAGCTCTATTTTGATACGCAGGCGAATGCCAAAGGCCTGAAATTCGGATACATCATCGAAGGCGATGCGCAAAAGCCCCTTGTTGGCTCATTCGCGCATATCCAACAGATTTTGTTCAATTTCCTTGGGAACGCCGTCAAATTAGCAGACGAAGGCAGCATCACCCTTCGCGCCAGCCTGTCTGAAAACAAAGACGGTACCATAGTAGCGCATTTGTCCGTTACCGATACGGGTGCTGGGATGACAGAAGCTGAAACAGCCTTGATTTTTGAAGAATTCGGCCAAGTCGGGTTTCAGTCCAAAAAAGCCGCAGGCACGGGACTTGGCCTTAGTATTTCCAAATCACTCGCCATTTCCATGGGTGCGGATATCGGTGTCGAAACGACCCTTGGTGAAGGGGCAACATTCACGCTTGATGTGCCCTTACAACCTGGCGAGAAGAGCGATCTCATCTCTCAAGGAACCGTCGAAACACCCAGCCATAGTTTGAATATTCTGGTCGCCGAAGATAACGACATCAATCAGATGATTATTAGGGCCATGTTGAAAAAAGATAACCATATCGTCACGTTGGTTGATAATGGGGCCAAAGCAGTTCAGGCCGTCCACGATAGTGAAACTCCCTTTGATCTGATTTTGATGGATATCCAAATGCCTGTCATGGATGGCAAAGAAGCCACCCGGCGACTCCGCGAGATTGAACCATGTGGCAATAAGCTTCCCATTGTTGCCGTGACCGCCAACGCCTTTAGCGATCAACGCAGCGAATACCTGGATGCGGGCATGCAGGACGTGGTGATTAAACCCATCGATTCCAACAAGCTTCAATCTGCAATCAAAAACGTCGTTTCAACCTAACCGCATTACAATTTTATCATAGGCCTCAAAACCTCTGGTCACGTCCCGACATTGACGCAACAATGCGCACAACATCGCGAGCGTTTTACCGGAGGATTGAATGGACGACGAATGGTACGCCCCTGATCGAATCGCCGATCTTGTCCTTGATGTCGTAACCCGAGTTTCATTTTACGAACAGATTGCTGCCGTCCTACTGACGCTCGTTGGCGCATGGGTCCTGTCCCGTGCCATTCAAAGAAAATTAGATTCTGTGAGCAGCCCCACCGAGGGCGAGGATGCACCTAACCGTATCCGCGACCGGGTCTACAACGTGACCAATCAGGTCCGTGATCTTTTGTTCCCGGGATTAAGTGCGCTATTGCTGGGGATCACGGTGGCTGTCACCGGAGAGTTCTTTGACCAAACCTGGCTGGTGAGATTAGTCCAGGGTGCCAATTTCCTCAGCCTGATTTACATGATCGTGACTCGCACAAATCCCCGAGAATATGTGCGCCATTTTATGGTTTTCGTAATGGTGCCCATCGTCATCCTGTATGGCTTGGGATTGCTCGACAATATTACGCGCTCGCTTGATGCGATTAGTTTTGAGTTCGGCAGCATCAACTTCACCTTATACGGTGCAATGCGCACAGCGGTATTTGCTGTTGTTTTATTTTGGCTCGGGCGGTTTTCCAACGCCACAGGCCAAGAAATCATCCGCAATCGCGTCAAACTGGATGACACCAATCGTGAATTGGCACTTAAGTCCTTTCAAATCGCCCTGTTTGTTCTGATCGCGCTGGTATTTTTACAAATTGCTGGGATCGATTTGACCGCCCTTGTCGTGTTTGGTGGGGCCATTGGTGTTGGTTTGGGCTTCGGCCTTCAACAGATCGCATCCAATTTCATTTCAGGAATCATCATCTTGTTGGATCGCACCTTGGCGATCGGTGATTTCATAGAGCTCGAGGACGGGCGCTCGGGCACGCTCCGCGAACTCAGTATGCGGTCCGCAACGCTTGAGACCTATGACGGCAAGGATATCATGGTCCCGAACGAGAGGTTTATTACGACCGCCTTCACCAACTGGACACACAACAACGACAAGCAACGCTATCCGATTGTGCTCGAAGTTGCCTACGGTACTGATATTGAAAAGCTATTCGATATCCTTCGCGAAGTTGTCGCTTCACATCCTTCGGTTCTCAGCGGTGACGAATTCCCCATCGAAGAGCGCCCCGATGCCGAGATTCAGGCTTTCAATGACAGTGGAATCGAAATCTTGGTTGAATTCTGGATGCGCGGCATCGACGACGGTAAAAACCGGGTCGGCGGCGATTTATTGCTGATGATCTGGACAGCGTTGCGTGAACACGACATCGAAATTCCGTTCCCACAAACCGAAGTTCGTTTGCTGGAACCCAAGATCAAACGATAAACGGGCCACCCAAAGGCAGCCCGTTTAAATCTTTATCAATTCGAAAACTGATGTATCGCGATGATCACCACAGCCAGCGCGTTAGCGCGGTGCGATCACCATCGTCATCAAACGTCCTTCGGGTCGAGGATGCTGTTCGACCTTGGCAAGCTCTTCAACCTCTGCTTGGACGCGTTGAAGCACTTTCAGACCTAGATCCTGGTGTGCCATTTCACGGCC